>CALBWK010000054.1 GCA_937969415.1 uncultured Saprospiraceae bacterium
CTATTCTAATATAGCAGATATATATTCTGAGAGTGGCAACTCAGAAAATGCTATCTTATTTTATGACAAAGCCATTGCCTCACTTTGGCAGACTCCCGACACTATTGCCTTAGCATCTGTAATACTCAACGCTGGAGATGAATTCCTTAATCAAGGCAAATATTCAAAAGCGCAGAAGTATTTCAAAGAAGCTGAACCTCTTTTCGAAGAAAAAAATTATCAACCAGGAATTGCTTACAACTTGGGCAATCAAGGCATCGCCTTGGCAGGTCTTGGTCAAAATAAACTGGCAGAAGAAAAACTATACAGATGCATCAGCATCTTAGAGGAACTAGAAGACTTTTACTCTATTTCCGTCTATCTAAATTTTCTGTCTGAATTATATTTAGAAAAAAATGACAACAAGAATGCGACAAAATATGCAGAGAGAAGTCTCAGTCTTGCTAAAAAATATGGTCTTAAGGGGCAGATAAGTGAAGCTAGCCTCCAACTATCGAATGTTTATGATCGCATAGGCAATAAAACCAAAGCTCTCGAACTTTTCAAAAACCATATTGTCTATCGTGACAGTTTCAATAATGTAGAGACCGTCCATAATCTAGCCAATATGCGTACGGACTTCGAAGTCTCCCAAAAGCAGCTAGAGGTCAACTTATTAGAAGAGCAAAGAAAAACACAACGTCTATCGATTATAGCTGCTCTAGTTGGTCTAGGGACTATGATTTTTTTGGCTATAGGTCTGTACAGAAGAAATAGATATATAAACAACACGAGGAAGATCATTGAATCTGAAAAAGAAAAGTCAGATAAACTATTGCTCAACATCTTGCCTGCAGAAACTGCAGAAGAACTTAAGCAAAATGGTAAGGTCGCTGCGAAAAAACACGAAACTGTTTCTGTCTTTTTTTCTGACTTTGTTGGTTTCACAAAATTCTCTGAACATCTTTCCCCGGATGAAGTTGTCGCACAATTGGATTACTACTTTTCACACTTTGACAATATTGCAGAAAAATATGGCGTCGAAAAAATAAAAACCATCGGAGATGCCTATATGTGTACTAGCGGTCTTAATGATAATGATCCAGATCATGCGATGACGATCCTGAAAGTTGCCGAGGAGATCCAAGAATTTGTAAATACATCAATCAGAGATATGCAAACTCCATTTGAGATCAGAATTGGAATTAATTCTGGCCCTGTAGTAGCTGGGGTCGTAGGACACAAAAAATTTGCATACGATATCTGGGGCAACACAGTAAATATAGCTGCTCGTATGGAAGCCAATTCCAAGCCTGGTAAGATCAACATTTCTGAAAATACTTACCACTTAGTCCATAGCCAGGTGGACTGCGCCTTTAATGGCCATTTTACTACTAAAAATGGTAGTGCAATAAAAATGTACTTCGTCAATAATCTATGATGTCAATCAGGCTCTTTAAGAAGTAGTACACAAAGCAATTATCTCTCTTCAATAGATCCCATTCTCCGCTAAGTCAACTCTTCCCTCCTCACAACAAGCAAATCTCATAACTTACTGACAATCAGTACCTTAAAGCCAATTAAGTCTTAAATTAAAAAATTAGTCTACCTTTTGACCAACCATTCTATTAATAACAGCAACGTTACAAATAGAATCATAACTTATGGAATTGGCCATCAAGCATAAACTAAAACTACTAGAACCCACCTTGGACGCAAAGCGTAAGACAGAACAGGAGCTTATAGACGGATTGGTCTCTGGAAGTCGCGTTGCTCAGAAAGAGCTATACCAAAAGTACTTTGGTAAGATGGTAGGTACTACGCTTAGATGTACAAGAAGCAAAGAAGAAGCCTATGAGGTATTGAATGATGCCTTTATGCAAGTATTTAAGTCCATAGGTTCTTATAGAGGAGAAGGACAGCTATCAGGATGGATACATAGAATCGTGCTCAACACTACCTATTCTTATGCACGAAAAAATTATAAAATAAAGGAAGTCAATTCGGAGCTTAAGCCACAAGATGCCACTGTAGAAAACGATGCACTGTCGAACTTAGGCCTCACAGTCATCTATGATCAGATCCAAAAACTGCCAGATTCGCACCGTACAGTCTTCTCTATGTATGTTCTTGATGGAATGAAGCATAAAGAAATAGCCGAAAAGCTCAAGATCTCTGAAGGCACCTCCAAATGGTATCTAGCAACAGCTAGGACTCAATTACAACAACTCTTAAAGCAATCATAACGATGAAGGATAACAAAAACACATTCGACAAAGAGTTGAGGGCTAGACTAAATTCAGAAGAACTACCCTTTGACCCAATGGCTTGGGAGATGATGGAAGAAAAACTAGATGATAAATCTCGTAAGATGCCCTTCTGGTTCTCGATGAAAAAATACTTTATTGGGGGCCTCGCTCTCTTAATACTTTCAGCCCTTATCTACTGGCCAATCAATCACCACAACAACAAGGATAGCCTCTCACAGATAGAAATTGTCAAGGACAATCCTAAAACCCTTGTAGATGGAGATTTCTCTTCAGCAACTCAACTTACCGACGATCCTGCAAATGAGGCCACGATCGAAAGCACGGAAACCACCACAGTAAAAACAAGTGCAACTACTACAAGCTCTCCTCTAAGCTCTAAGCAGCAAGATGAAGCCAATACTACTTCCACATTAGTTAACAATAGGATAGAACAAGAATCAGAAAGTATAGTTAACCCAATTAATACTCGTCACACTCCCAGTACGAATACAACTGTCCTTGACTCAGAACCAATCAATAGCTCAGCTATCAATTCTCAGTCCACTAGCCAATCAGAAGTAAATAAAAACAACTCTACCGATCTACCCTACGAGCATAGAACAGCGTCCACAGCCACGACACTCATTCCTAGCTTATCTTCTCTAGTAGCTTTGCCGATAGGGCAATTAGCGATAGACAGAATTATAGACAATGAAATTGATATAGTCGATGTAGAAACTGAAGTGGAACGGCCACAACACCAGGTTAACCTAAGCATCGGTGCTGGCGCCACACAAATCAATATCGAAGAAGCACCAGACCCTAATGCGACACCAGTAGCCACTGCACAAAAAGAGATGTTTCTCTCACTGTCTTATCTCTATAGAAACAAGCGCAATATAGGCTACGAAGTAGGCGCCCAAGGCCTGGTACAAAACTTAAGGATAGCCAATTACTTTGAGCAGGGTGAGTATGGCTTGAATGAACCACGATATGCAACCGTAGGTCTCAATGCACGTGAATTTAGATATGAATTTTTTGGTAACGTACACTACTTCTTACCGCTTAATCAACGGTCAGAACTAGACCTATACGCTGGCTACTATGCGCTTAATCCCTTGAATTTTGCTCAAGGCAGCTGGTCTAGTGGTCAGGCGATAAGATTAGATCCTAACAATAGTGGTACTGACCTCGTTCGGTCAGAAGTATCAGGTAAAGATGGGCCATTTGAGGGCGGCAGAATTAAGGTAGGACTGAACTACAACTTCTTGACTAGTAGACTTAACAATGTTGGGATAGGCATCTCTTATATGCATGAAGTCATCAAGGATGTAGAAGGAACCTATGCCTTTTTTAGAACCAGTGACGAGACCAGAGTCTTAGGTAATCTGAGCACCAATGCTTCTGGTTTCAAGGTCCAGTTCACTTATGGCTTTGGTCTGAATAAGGCGCCATGGAAAACTCAAATATTGAAAAAAGAAGATAGCGGGCTACGTAGCAAATGGTACATAGGTATTGGAAATTACGGGAGAGGATATAGGCAAAAAGATAGTCTATCTGGAAGACTCTTTGGATCAAGAAGTGCAAATGCCAATGGCAACTTCTACTTTGGACATTATATAAAGAAAAAATTAGCGTTGGAATTAGGCTTAGGATACTCGCAGCTTTTCTTCAGATCACGATTTAGGTTACCTAATGATTTTAGAGAGCATAAGATAGGACTAATAACCATTCCTATTGCACTTAGAAGGGATTTCTATCAATCCAATTTTATTACACTATATGGGAAAGCCTTTGCTAGTACAGACTTTAGAATTACACAAGATGTCTTACTCGGAGACACCTTTAACAAAATAGTAGACGAAGAAAAGTTACTTCTTAATGCGGGTCTAACTGCGGGTATTGATTTTAGAATTTACCAAGGCTTCCACTTGGGACTGAATGCCAATTACAATCACTCGTTTGGTAGTACCGCTACCATACAACAACCTGTCGTCGTTGGAGGTTCAGAAAATGAAATTATTCTAGAAGAATTTTCTATCGATAATAGATACTTTTCTTGGGGTGTAGAACTGAAATATTTCTTCAATAGATAAGTAAGCTAAGTACATAAAAAATGGGAGTGAAAACAATCAAGTTCTCACTCCCATTCTTACTCTTAAGACAATTACTAGTCTTGCTTAGCAAATACCTTCTGTAGCAAACTAGAGGTTCTTTGAGAAACATCAGATCTGATACCTTGCTCTTTCTTTTCGATAAGGTCAAACAAACCCACCAAGGCCTTAGAGTTGATATGATCTGAGAGATCAGGATTCACATCTGTTACGAAAGGCAACGAGTTGTACTTGGTTATAGCATTAGTCCATAAATCCAAAGCGCCGAACTTATTCAAAGAATTATCAAGAACTGGCTTGAACTCACCATAGAGACTATCGTATGTTCTACTATGTAGATACTGAGTAGCTGCATCTTTATTACCTAAAAGAATATTCATCGCATCATCAAAAGTGATACTTCGTACTGCACTTAGAAAGATAGGGCCAGCCTTTTTTGCTGCATCTTCAGCGGCTCTATTGACCTTCTTGATCATTTCTTCTTCTAGATTGGTAAAGCCTGGAATGATAGCCAGCTTAGAGATAATCTTATTCGCTTCCTCTGGTAAGAGTATTTTATAGGCTGAAGTGTAATAGCCATTTTCAGCAGATAGAAAATCAACACTATTACCGACACCTAGTTGTAAGGCCTCCTTAAGGCCATTGGAAACATCAAGATTAGACAGGGGTGCCTCGCTTACTGTATCCAAGACTTTCTGGAGTGAAGATGGGTCACAAGAGACCAGCGAAAGAGTCATCGCTATGATTAACAGAGATTTATACATCGTAATTTATTTGTATTTAAAAAGTAAAGGCAAAAATACGCCTTAATTTATTCTTGTGACAGAAGCACTTTTAGGAGCTTCAATACATTAATACTGCGTATTATGAGGATGACGTTAGATCACAAGATGCTTATACAGCAATCTTAGAGATTAACATTTCCTTATGGACATTCATTAATAGATTCGTACTTTATATTTTCTAAACCTATATTAATCGTATTAAGATGAAATATTTATTTTTTTCCTTTTTTAGTTTCTTGGCTTTGTCTATGCAGGGTCAGACTGATCAACTGAACAAAGTAGATAAGTTGATCGAATCCTTTTCCGAATCCCAAGATGTTAACCTTATCGCTGAAGCACAGACCTTAATCGCTGAAGTCTTTGAAAAAGAAAGTGCAATGAGCGACCCAGTCAGCCTCAGCAAAAAGGCTTCTGTGCAAACCCTAGCACTGGAGCATACAGTGGTAGACGAGCCATTCAAATTATGTGATGAAATAGAAAGTCTTTATAGTGCAGCATTTATAAATGATGCCGATATGGCTTTACGCAATGACTTGCTGAACTTTGTCTATCAAGCCAAAAAAGCGATGCTTAACTTGGGCAATAAGACTTACGAAGAAAAGTCTTATGACGACGCCTACAAGTACTACCAAAAAGCACTCAAAATGAATGACTTAGAAGTAGCTCATCCGAGACATGCTAGGAAAGATTATTCTCTCCAATATACAGCAGCTGTATTTGCTGATCTTGCTGGCAAAAAAGAGGAGTCTATAAAAATATTTGAAGAGCTGGTCGAAGTAAATTATGATCGAGTAGACATGTATGATACACTCATTAGATACTATACCGAGAAAGACAAAAAGACAGACCTGATGAGAATCAAGAAGCTAAAAGAAGCAAGATACCCGATGTAGATTAGGACATCAATAAAAAATGTAGAGGGCAAGCGAATGTTGACTAACGCTTGCCCTTCTTTGTTTATCGGCAGTCTAGTTGGGAAAATTTATTGGATTCTGGACGCTTGTCTATTGAGTTAATTCAAGATGTAGCTTCTAATAAATGACATATTCCTACTATATTAGGGAAACTCAAACTTGAAATTATGAACTTCTTCAAAGTAATTTTCCTGTTATTGGTTTCTGTAAATGTAATTTCTCAGGATTGTCAGCCCATAAATTTTGCCTGTACTACTGCACTAACTTTAACTACAGATCTCATCATGGGAGATTTTGTCTGTGTGCAAGGCTGCAATGCAAATATAATCCCACCCAACGGTGAAGGGCCTTGTGGTTCGAATACGGTATGGTATTATCTGAGAACCAACTCAGATGTCAATCAAATATCTCTGGAAATAGAGGGTGTCAGTACTACCGTTGTGATCAGACAATCGGACTGTAATACCAATTTCACTGACTGTACACTAGTGGAATCTGAATTCTCTTTTGCAGTCAATGGTGAGACAGACTATTATATCGGTATATCCTCATTAGATGTAGGGGATTTTGAGTTATGTGTCACAGGTGAGGTACAGCAGGCCAACTGTTCTGTAGGCACATTAACGTCTGTGAGGCCACAAAATCCGAATGCAAATCCTGAAGGTCCCTATTTCCCAGGTGAGACAGTTTCTTTCACTTACAATATTGAATTCACAGCAGACTCCTTAGGTATGGGGAATAATTGTCAGTGGTTGCAGGGATTGATTCCTTCATTTGGTGCAGGTTGGAATCTACAAGCTGTAGATCCTTCGACGCAAGGCCCTGCAGGCTGGCAGTGGTTTCCAGAGGGATCAGTAGATTATAATGTCATTAGTGACACCTTGATGCTTCAGCCCAGTCCGCATGGAGGTATGGAGTTGGCCACAGGCTCAGGTGGTCTGATGGCAGGAGATTTATTGCCAGGTGGGTGGTGGTTTGTGGCACCAGGAATTGGTGCTACGTGTACTAATGACGGTGATCCAGATACTATGTGGGGGCTTCCTGCAGTGTGTGGCAGCACCACTAATGTCAACTTCCAATTTGACTTACAAGTTACTGACAATATAGATCCAGCAGCTAGTGCAACCTCTGATTATCTTAAAGTGGAAATCTTCAGTATGGCCGATGGGCAGACAGGTTGTTGGGCTAATAATACTTGTGGTGGCGATGAGCCTACTTCCTTTTTTGCGAGTGCAATCAATCCAAACGCAACCCTTGTCAATCTGAGGCCAGATATAGGCCAAGGCAATTGCAATGTAGCGTTTGAGTTGACAGTAGAAGAATGTCAGCAAGTTTCACCTTTTTGCTTTCCTGATCCAACTATGTGGGTTAACAACCCTACGGCAAATACACCAGAGTGTTCATGGCCTTTCTTTCCTCTTGAAGATGTAGTCTTTGAAGGAAGTTGCCCACCCTACACTTTTATTTTTAGTCCTGACGACCCTATTCCAGGACCTGGAAACATCACAGTTACTGGCAATGGTATGGATGCTGTATTCGAATGTATAAACTTACCATATTCTGGCAGGGTAGAATGGACCGTCGTAGATGCTTGTGGCGCTATGCTAGAGTGGTCTTTTGATATTGATGTGCAGTGTATTAATTGTCCTCCGCTGCCCTGTGCAGAAGAGAACATAACAATACCGCCCTGCACACACTGCGAAGATGCTAACGGTGCACTGAATCCAGATTCGCCATGTTATGCCTGTGATGCAGCTGTACTTAATGGGTATTGCTCTTGTACACCTCCGGGCACTACTGAAATAGATGTGACACAGTTTAATGCGCAATCTCTATGCGAAGATACTTTCGTAGCTAATAATATGTCTTGGTTTTCATTTACAGCAGGGTCCTCAGTTCTAGACATAGAAATTAAGGACGTCTCGTGTGTTACCTCTATAAATGGCAACACAGGAATTCAAGTCGGCTTATACGCTGGATGCGAATTAGGATTGTGCTTAGCAGCTGATAATGTTTGCGGGAGTGATAGTGATAAAAGTATTTCCGCAGCCGACTTGATAGTTGGTGACCTCTATTACATTTATATAGATGGTTGTTCTGGATCTGGTTGCTCTTTTCAGATTGAAATTTTTGACAAAGTAGGTTTCCAACTAGACCAACCCAAAGCCATAATTGTCAATACGGCTAATGAATCTCTTGGCAACCCTTGTACGAATAATCAGACCATTACTACTTGCTCTAACCAACCTCTTGAAATAAGGGTCACTCACGATGACAGTTCTCCTTCAATGCCGCCACCTCCGTTTGGTGAAGATTGTGAAATATATGATCCTCAACTAGATGCGGATTACATCTGGACTATCAATCCTGCAATTAATGATGCCAACTTAGGGAGCATAGGTGGAGCAAATAATTTCTTGATCTACAATACAAAAGATGACGGTTTTCAGTTGCCACTGCTTACCCCTACACAGGCGGGAACTTTTGAGGTGTGTCTCGAGAGTGTAATTACGACTTGTGGCGAGACAACTAATAGAGCTTGTGCCACCTTAGTTATTGAAAATTGTTCCCTTGCAGACAATGACGGAGATGGTGTCACAGCAGATCTAGATTGTGATGACGATGACCCTAATAACTTCCCTGGCAATACTGAAATCTGTGATGGGCAAGACAACAATTGTAATCTGACTATAGACGAAGGTTTTCCTTTGCATACAGCGCCTATACTAGCTTGTACTGGAATAGGCAACGACAACCTGACTGTCAGCTGGGATGCCAACTCAACAGCTAATATTTATCAAGTCTATCTTAATGGGATTTTCATCAACTCGACTAATGACAATTCATTTACTCTAACAGGTCTAGCGCTTGGTACGGATTACGAAATTAGAGTCGACATACTGTTTAACAATAGTTGTACGAGACTGACTTCCTTCATTATTTGCACCACTGACAACTTTGTAGACAATGATGGAGATGGTAGTCCAGAAGGGCAGGATTGCGATGACAACGATCCTAACAACTTCCCTGGCAATACAGAAATCTGTGATGGACAAGACAATAATTGTAATAATGAAATAGATGAAGGTCTAGAGGTGATAGAATTCTACGCCGATGTCGATGGAGATGGATTTGGTGACCCACTGACACTTATGCAAGATTGCGTACAGCTCGCAGGCTCAGTGACAAATGGTGACGACTGTGATGATAATGACCCGACTATCAATCCTGACGCTATGGAAATCCCTGGCAATGGCATCGATGAAGATTGCGATGGAGACGATACGCCTTCAGCTACTTACGAAATCGGTGGCACTATAGTCGACATATATCCCAATCCCGTTACAGACAACCTACAAATCCAAACTACTCTATCTGACTTAGAGTATCGATTACATACAATCTCTGGAAAACTAATCGCTACTGGTCAAGTTCAACCTGAGGGCATAAACGTCTCCGAATATCCGACAGGTATTTATTTGCTTACACTAGAGCATAGGCGAACTAAGACTGTGATTAGCGATAAGATAATTAAGCTATAATTTTATGACTTAACAAGCATTAGTTTACCATTCAAGTAGTGTTCATTCAAAAAAGAGAGGTTGATGATATCAACCTCTCTTTTTTGCCTTTCACTCTCGTCAATCTATCTCAGCGAAATAGAACTACTTAGCGGCTGCCAATATATCATCAATAGTGGCCCGCTTAGAATAATCTTCATCATAGAAAGCGTACTTAATCTTTCGATCTTTTCCAATTAGATATGTCGCTGGGACATTGAGCATAGCGGTCTTATCACCATTCTGCGAAGCAATATCTTTTTCTAGCCCGCCCATCACACTTTCGCGATAGGCATCAGTGACGTGAAAAAATCCTTTGTAGGCTTTAGACACAGCGTGATCCGCATCATGTAAGATAGGGAATGAGATATCGGAAGTCTTGGTATACTCTAGACTCCAATCCTGTGTCTCAGGGCTAATAGCAATTAACTCAATATTGGATTGCTTGAGCTTATCAATATCTGAGGTAAAAGCAGACATCTGTCGTGTACAGTGCGGGCACCAACTTCCTCTATAGAAAGTTAGGGCTACTTCTTTTTCCTTGAGCATTCTATGGAGATTGACTTCATTGCCATTCTGATCATTTAAAGTAAAATCAGGAGCGATATTGCCCACTTTAAGACCGCCTAGCACATTTTCAGCATTATCCGCCATACCGAGTTGCTCTTGAGATTTTTGGCCTTTCTTAGGCATTTTCTTGTCCATATTTTTACCCATATCTTTTCTTGACACTTCCTTTTTTTCCATTGCTGGTTTAGTGGAGTCAGACTTTTGATTACTGTCTGATTTACAAGAAAAAAGGAGGGCTATAAATAGTACAAATACAATATTCTTCATTACAAATAATTTATTCTTGAGTTACGAGTTGCTTTATTTTTATCCCGAAGGCAGCAAATATCAGCGTCATAAATGGACTGATATAATTGAAGAAGGCATATATAAAATACTCGCCTACTGAGACACCAAGTACGCCAGACTGATAGGCACCACAAGTATTCCAAGGGATCAACACAGAAGTTACAGTGCCTGCATCTTCTATAGTCCTACTGAGATTTTCTGGTGCCAATCC
Organism: uncultured Saprospiraceae bacterium; assembly: GCA_937969415.1. GTDB lineage: Bacteria > Bacteroidota > Bacteroidia > Chitinophagales > Saprospiraceae > RFSX01. Next base: position 10,671 of record CALBWK010000054.1, read on the forward strand.
ACGCTGCTCATAGGCTTTATCAAACATTTTCCCTGTAACTACAATCGCAAGATACTGATCTGAAGCAGTGACGTTGAGAGATAAAGCACTCGCTACAGTTGCTGCAAAAATGCCGAACACAGACTTGGCCATAGACAACAGCGCGCTACTAATTTTAGACAATGCTCCTATCGCATCCATAACACCACCAAATACCATAGCACACATTATCAACCATATAGTCCCTAACATTCCTTTCATACCTCCAGCACTAAAGAGATCGTTCAATGACGCGTCATTAGTCTCTATAGCTATATCAACTGTCATCGCATTCATTACGCCTTTATAAGCTGCAGTCCCGCTGAAAGTATCCATCCCAGCTACTTGCGCTACAATATCTGACTGAAATATTATCGCCAATATACCACCCAATATTGTGCCTACAAATAAGGCAATCAGCGGTTTAGTTTTTCTGACTATCATCGCTATTACGGCTATTGGCACTAAAAAAAGCAAAGGGGTAATATTAAATGTGTCCGAAATTGCTGTAAGCATCGCTGAAGTTTCTGCTCCCCCGCTCGTATCTCTAGTCAAGCCTAATACTGTAAACAAGATTAAAGTAAT
>CALBWK010000055.1 GCA_937969415.1 uncultured Saprospiraceae bacterium
TGTAGCTCGTGATAAGGTACCCAGAGGATTTTACTATCCTCAAATCTTGTCGACCTGAGTTTAGATTTTAGAATGTCGTCATTATAGTTCTTGATCCTCACGGCTTTTTCATAATCCGAGATGCCTAGAGTTGTTCTGATACTTGTACCATTATACTGGTAGATGATAACTGGGAGCTTGTATTCTGCTCCTTTGATAAGGTTGTCCTCTTTGTCAAGCTTATTGAGTTTGAGAAACTGGTCTCTATTGCATTGGTCATCAGAGAGCTGATACCTCCTTAGGAGAGAGTATATACCATCTCCGTTTTTGGCTTTGACACTATGGAAGTAAGATTCGAAAGCTGAGAGACTGCCTGATATCAACAGGCAGGATAGTACAACTAATGATCGCATATTCGGCTTTTGGTTTTGAGTAGAATAGAATCCGCTATACGAACTTATGATAATTAGATAATACACGCAATATTAAGCTGTTATATATTACATAAATTAGTCATATGAATTATTTGTTTTACAGATCAACACGTTGGCAATAGGGGAATTGTTAGCTTTGTAGCACGTGCTTAATCGTATATATCATATCATCCGAAAGGACTTTTTAGTAGGAAAACGGGAAAGACAGGCTTTTCTTGCCTCACTGCTCTACCTAGTGGCCATTACGTTTGTCGTCTTTAAGGTCTTTGGTACGTTAGAAGGACCTACTCGTATGGGGGTCTTTTGGATAATTATGGTTTTTATTAGCATCAATTTGGTAGGGTATAGCTTTAGCTTGGTCAGTGATCGGCGAAGACTCAATTATTACCAGCTTTACGATCCAGTAGAGTTTCTAATAGCTAAGCTGCTGGCCAATATCTTCAAGCTCATTGTCGCTGGGATTTTATTGATTGGATTGTTTATGCTCTTTAGTGCTCAAGGCCTAAAGAATGCTTGGCTGTTTACACAGATATATCTATTAGCTTCCTTTGGCTTAGTCGGGGTATTGACCTTCATCTCTTCGATTGCAGTTTATTCTTCCAATCAAATGTCGATGGTCACAATACTCTCGCTTCCGCTCTTGATTCCCGTTATGATGATCGGTATGCGGGTCTCCTTAGTGTCGGAAAGAATGTTTTTCGATACTTCAACTGGTAATAGTTTGTTGATGTTATTTGGAATAGATTTATTGATGGTTGTTTTGTCTGTGCTTTTCATTTCTTTTACGTGGAAACCTTAACCTATGAAATTAGCTTGGTGGAAATTATTGGCGATTCCGATGATGTTATACGTCATACTAGCCGGCACCCTCATACCTCTCAAGCCGGGTATATACACTTATAGTCCTACGCGTATAACAGCTTATGAAGACGAAGCTATAAAGATTCAGGGTTACAATACACATTTCGAAGCGGGAGAAACCAAGGTGTGGGTCAAACTGGTCAATGATCGTATGGTTCCTGCACATAGAGTGAATGTGATCAGCGAGACTGATTTAGTGGCTCATTTTAAATTTACAAAAGATTTTGTTCGAGAAGATCCTGCATTTGCAGACGCAACCCTCATTGTAGATACGCCTACTGATGGCTATAGTATAGCCCCTAATCTCAGGCTCAAAGCCTCTGATGTACCAAATCGATTTGGCGTCTTTATGGATACTTATCCGCTGACCCGTCTGACACAAGTCGATGACTTTAGATTGCCGTTTAGGCAGATTTTGCATGAGACTATAAGAAATACCTTTTTTCACGTAGCCATTTGGATGGCAATGTTTCTATTATTATTGGTCTCTTGCTATCATAGCATTCAATATCTGAGGAAAGGAGATTTAGTAGCGGATAGGAAATCTGCCAGTCTGACTTCTGTAGGACTGTTCTTTGGTATTGCGGGCTTACTGACAGGTTCTATGTGGGCTAAGTATACTTGGGGCACCTTCTGGACCAATGATATCAAGCTTAATATGAGTGCTATTGCAATGCTGATTTACTTTGCTTACTGGTTACTCAGAAATTCTATATCGGATATAGATAGCAGAGCAAGGACCTCATCAGTATATAACCTCTTTGCTTTTGCTTCGCTTATGATATTGGTAATGGTTATTCCTAGATTTTCTGATAGTCTACATCCAGGTAATGGCGGGAATCCAGCCTTTGCAGGAGAAGACTTAGACAATACATTGAGAGCTGTATTCTATCCTGCGATAATCGCTTATACTCTTTTTGGATTTTGGATGGCACAGCTACACAATAGGTATTTGGATTTATTGTACAAATACAATGATTAGCGACATTTTATTTGCTTAAACATATTGTAAGAGAAAAAAAATAGCGAGTTTTATCCACATTATATGAAAGCACATTTACTAGCAACGATTAGTCTTTTACTGCTAACAACTTTCCCTTTACTAGCACAGTCTCCGATGGATGATTTCTTTAGATCTACAGGTAAGATCTATACCGTGTTAGGTGTGATGGTCATATTGTTCGTAGTATTCATTGTCTTTCTAGTAAGGCTTGAAGGCAAGATTAAAAGATTGGAAAAACAAATTAAAAAATGAGTGACAAGCAAGCTAGCTTCTACAAAAGTGTCGAGCGCAATTTTGACAAAGCAGCACAGCTAACGAGCCACCCTAAAGGTCTCTTGGCACAAATTAAGGCGTGCAACGCCATCTATCAGATGAATTTCCCTGTTAAGATCGGGAAGAATTATGAAGTGATTGAAGCCTACCGGGTTCAGCATAGTCAGCATAGATTGCCGACCAAGGGTGGAATCCGATTCAGCCATCTGGTTAACCAAGAAGAGGTGATGGCTTTAGCTACGTTGATGACATACAAGTGTGCCTTAGTAGATGTTCCTTTTGGAGGAGCCAAGGGTGGTGTCAAGGTCAGTACTAGAGAATATAATGCCGAGCAACTTGAGAAAATTACAAGAAGGTATGCTGTCGAGTTGGTTAGAAAAAACTTTATCGGTCCAGGTATAGATGTACCAGCGCCAGATTACGGAACAGGCTCTAGGGAGATGGCTTGGATACTAGATACCTACCAACAACTCAATAATGGTGAGCTAGATTCAGCAGCTTGTGTTACCGGAAAACCAGTTAATCAAAACGGGATCAGGGGCAGAACAGAGGCAACAGGTAGAGGCGTATTCTACGGACTTCGTGAGATGTTGAGTAATGAAGCTGATTGCAAAGAGTGGGGAATCAGTCCAGGTATCGCAGGAAAGACTATGGTCATCCAAGGACTTGGAAACGTAGGGTCTTACACTGGTACGATCTCTATAGAAGAGGGTGATGTCAAAGTCATTTGTGTTTCTGAAATTGAAGGGTCTATCTATAGCGATAAAGGAATAGATATCAAAAAGCTGCTAAAATATAGAAAGCAGAAAGGTAGTATCCTAGGCTTCCCAGGTACCAAGCGTCTTAAAGATAGAGGTGACTGGGTAGGTGTTGAGTGTGATATACTCGTCCCAGCTGCGCTAGAAAGTCAGATCAACAAAAGCAATGCAAAGATGGTCAAAGCTAAGATCATCGCTGAGGCTGCTAACGGTCCAGTGACGGCTGATGCAGAGAAGATACTACTCAAGAAAGGTGTTATTATCGCACCAGATATGTTCTTGAATGCAGGTGGTGTGACGGTGTCTTATTTTGAGTGGCTTAAGAATCTATCGCACGTCCGATATGGAAGGATAGAAAAGAGATTTGACCAAAATGCATATACAAATATTGTCAACTTGGTTGAGGATTTGACTGGTAAGACTATCTCTGATAAGCGTAAGAGCTTCATAACGAGAGGAGCGGATGAGGTAGATCTTGTGCGATCGGGACTAGAAGAGACAATGATTACTGCTTATGGCAGCATTAGAGATACATACAAGAGAAAGAAAAAGGTGCAAGATCTAAGAACTGCAGCCTTTATAACCGCTATCGACAAGATCGCGAATGATTATCTGACTATGGGAGTCTTTCCTTAATGGAAGGTCTTTACATACTAAATTGAACTTCAAGTTCGTTTTAGTCTCAGTAAAGAGTTTTTTCATAGTTGGTTTAATAGCCTTGGTGTCAACCAGGGCTATTCTTGTTTTAGAACAATAATGGGTATTTTTTACAAACTGGAAAATTAACAGTATAAATACTAGCCCCCAATAAAATATTATTCTAAATTGGTGCTTTTTTAAAGGTATAAAGTTGAAAAATGGCTGCAGAGAAATTAGATAAAATAGATCTTAAGATATTACAGATACTACAGAAGAACAGTAAGATTACGAATCTTGATTTATCCAAGAAAATAGGATTGTCTCCTGCCCCCACTTTGGAACGTGTAAAAAAGCTCGAATCTATTAATGTTATAGAGAGTTATCACGCCAAGGTAAGTGCAGAGAAAATAGGATTGAACGTAAGTACTTTTGTTTTGGTGACTTTGGCGTGGAATAAAGAGAATGCCCTCGAAAACTTTATTGAAAAGCTCAATAAGATAGATGAGGTAACAGAAGCTTATATCATAACCGGTGATGGAGATTTTCTTCTCAAGATCATCACGAAGGATATTCCAAGTTACGAGCAGTTACTGTTTAAGAAATTATCGCAGATTGACGAGGTAGAGCGATTAAAGACTTTTATGACCCTGTCTAAAGTCAAAAAGTCGAAAATGCTTCCTTTCGACTACGAATAAGATGAATTTTTACCTCCAAGTAAGTGGCTGTTTCTTCGATTGGAGAAGCAGCCATTTTCTATTTATAATAAACCTATGATCGCTAAGTCATTGTTATGGAGGATTAGAAAGGATGATCTTCCAAGTTCTTATCTTTTTGGTACGATGCATGTCAAGGATGATGTCGCATTTGCCCATATCGACAAAGCGATTACTGCATTATATGCGTGCCGAGGCTTTATGACTGAGATAGATTTGTCCAAGGCACAGACAGTTATTCAACCTATGGATTACTGTATCCCTAATGGCGGTAAGATATCTGAGTTATTAGGTTTCAAGAAATTCAATAAAGCCTCAGCAATACTTAGAAAGGCCTTCGATTTTGACCTCAGTACTGTAGATCGATTATGGCCAATTTTTGTGATAAATAAATTAACTGAGAGTTTGTTGAATGAGGACAATTCTCTTCCGCTGGATGCATATCTCTGGGAACAAGCCAATCGGCTCAATATGAATTGCACAGGCCTCGAAGAACCAGAAGATCAGATAAAAGTGCTTAATGCCCTAGACCTCGATACGCAACTTAAAATGCTGAAGGATACTGTAAAGAAAGTTTCCAAGTTTAAGACTTCGATAAATAGCCTTATAAAAGGTTATGCAGACGAGGACATTCAATTATTATTTAAGAAGTCTAGTAAGAGTCTAGGAGCATTTAGAAACTTACTTTTGTTTGAGCGCAATATCAATATGGTTGATAAGATAGAAAGTCATAATGCAACAGCCACTTTTTATGCACTTGGTGCCGCACACTTGGCTGGGCAAAAAGGAATCCTCAATCTATTAAAGAAAAGGGGTTATACCCTTAAACCAATTTATTAATCAAAAGAACTATGAGAGAATCTGATATAAAAATTACAGTCACACTCAATGATAAGAATCAGCCAGTGGAGATGAAGTGGACAGCTGAAGCCCAGGAGGGTGAAGAGACAAGGCAGTCTAAAGCTATGCTGCTATCGCTATTTGACAAGGAAACCATGGAAACATTTAAAATCGATCTCTGGACTATGGATATGCAAGTAGGGGAGATGGATAGATTAATGTTTCATACGCTGAGAGCACTGACAGAAACCTACCATAAAGCCACCAAAAATGATGAGTTAGCCAGTCAAATGAAAAGCTTTGTGGACCATTTTGGTAAATACACCAAGATTATTCCTGAGGTGGAATAACGTCATATAGGATATTTTTTAATATACACATTAATATTGTTGGTAAGTTGTTTATGGTTGTTAAGTCATTGATAATAAGCATTTTATGAGTGAAATTCTAGTTTGTTAACTTGTTAGTTACATATTATAGTTTTTATATATATAATATTTTCTATATTTGTTCTGTAACAGAATAGACCTCATGCAGAACCAACTAAACGAGCGATTCAAGCAGTCCTTGAATCACCTTAAGACTAATGGCTATTTCCCCTCAGTAAGACAGTTTTCTAAGACTATCGAGGTGCACCCTCAATGTATAAGTGATATTACAACTGGTAAGCGAGAAGTCAATTTAGACATCTTGAATAAAGCTATTCAGGCGTATGATCTCAATCCTGAGTACATCTTCTTTGGCGAAGGCCCGATATTAAAGTCTGAAATAAATCAAGTCGAAGAAAATATAGACTCCCCCATATTGGCTGTTGTAACAGAGCAGTCAGGTAGAGAGCTCATCGTTCATGTCCCTTATGCTGCACAAGCAGGTTATATAGACCAGATGCATGATCAGGAGTATCTTGGTGAACTACCTAGCTTTAGTTTGCCCGATGCTCGGTTTCAGTATGGGACACATCGCTGCTTTGATGTCGCTGGTGATAGTATGGAGCCAGTATTATTTAATGGAGAGCAAGTCATCTGCGAGTTTGTAGAACCTGATGCTTGGCAGAATATTAAAAGTAATTACGTCTACGTTGTAGCGACCACTTCTGGCTTAGTGGTCAAGCGTATTGAAAATAGAATTAAGAGCGATGGATCGATCATACTTCGATCTGATAACAGCTTTTATGAAGGGGTGAGTCTCGACATAGCTCAGGTTAAAGAAATCTGGAGAGTCACCTACAAGTTGTCTCCATTCTTAGGCTCACCTAGCAACTTGCGTAATGGATTAAACCAAGAAATGGATAGCCTCCGAAATACAATTGCAGGTCAAGGCGAAATGATCCAAAGCCTCAACTCCACAATAGAAAAACTTCTGAGACAAAGTAGAAAGGAAGTTTATTCTGCTAGGTAGATCAATATGGTAGTTAAAGTAAACGGTAAAGTCGATTATATAGAACTGGAAGGTGGATTTTGGGGGGTCAAAACAAATAGTGAAAACTATGCACCGATTGACTTGCCTGAGCAGCTACAACAAAGTGGAAAGACAATCAACTGTACTGTAGTAGTCCTAGACATAATGACGACACATAACTGGGGTATTCCTTGTAAAATATTTTCTTTCACAACTCTAGATGCAGAATAGTATGGAATTTTTAGTGGATATTAATTCAGTAAATAATTCTCACGTTCAGTTTCAGGTGTCTCCTGGAGAAATGGTTTACTGTCTTTCTAATGATAACTGTTCTTCAGTTTTGAATGGCCTAGTAAGGAAAGAAGACAATAAGGTTTCTGGCTCTGTTTTGGGCTATGACCTTAAGGATAAAAGCCCAAAGCAACTAAGAGATCTGAGAGGAGAAATTGGCTTTGTTGATGATGATTTGTATTTGTCAAAAGAGAATACTGTCCTAGAAAATTTCGAACTATATTCAGCTGGATTCAGAGAACAGGCAAAGATGCTCAATAGTTTCAATAGACATCTGAGACATTTCGGCATTGACAAATCAGCTCTGGTTGCTGCCCTTAATCCTCGAGAGATATTTTTCACTAAATTGTCTCTATGTCTAGCTAAAGATCCTCGACTTGTAGTTGTACCCAAGGCCTTTACTTTTTCAAGTCAATTAGTTTTCAAGCAACAAATGAGTTATATCTATGAGCTCATTATGGATGGCGGCTTGACTTACATTGCAGCAATAAGCAACGAATCCTTGACAGAGAACTTTCCGGGTCGGGTTGTTACTTTGTAGGCTGGGCTAGGGCTAAGGCCTCTTTTGCATTTTCTACAGGTATTTTACAGACCTTGTTCTGACACACATATATCATTGTTGCCCCTTCTACAGATTTATCTTTAAGTAGCGCTAAATTTTCTTCTTTAGTCGTGCCCAGAAAAAGAGAATTACCAAGATAATTGGCCGCTAGGGCATCACGCTTGCTCATTGCCTCTGCTCCGACAATAGCAATCTCATAAGGACTATAGATTTTATCCAAAAGTAGTTGCAGCCAGTTACTATAGAAACTCAGATACTCTGCTTTTTGTAATTGTGGTAACATATTATTGAGCATTTGCTCAGATTTGTCTAAGTAGTCTTTATTGTAGGTTAGTGTCCCTAGCGTAAATAGACTTCTAGCCATAGAGGAGTTGGATGCTGGTATCACATTGTCATTGTACTCTGCTTTTTTAGCGACAAGTGGAGGGTCCAACTTGGATGTATAGTCAAACATTTTGGTTTCACTGTTGTAAAACTGCTCCACACAATAACTGGCTAAGCGCTCTGCTTTCTCTATCCATTGGTGATCTAGTGTTGCTTGATATATTTTTAGAAATGCGTGAATTGTCAGCGCATAATCATCTAGGAAACCATTGATGCTGGCTTTCCCATTTTTATGATTTCGAAATACTTGGCCATCTTTTTTTATTTGATTAGACCATATAAAGTTGGCATTGCTCAGTGCCCTGTCTAAATAAGCTTGCTGACCTAAGGCATCATAAGCATCAAGATAACCAGCCAGCATTAAGGCATTCCAACTTGTGAGTATTTTATCGTCAGTACCGGGCCTTTCTCTATTGGCTCTATTATTAAAAAGTACTTGCTTTCCATCAGCCAGTATTTGTGTTATGTCCTCCTTACTAAGGCTATGTTTTTTGGCAAGTGCTTCTACTGTCTGTACTTGATTGAGTATGGTGACATGTTCCCAGTTTCCAGATTTTTTTACATCATAATATTCCTTGAATATATTTTGATGATTTTCATTCGTAATAAGAGATTCAATTTCTTCTTCTGACCATACATAGAATTTTCCTTCTTCTCCTTCACTATCGGCATCTAGAGAAGAGTAGAAGCCACTTAGCTTAGACATCAATTCTCTTTCGACAAATTCTATAGTCTCTGTGACTACGTTTTTATACAATGGATTTTTTGTCAACTTATAGGCCTGTGCATAAATGCTGACCATCTGGCCGTTATCGTACAACATCTTCTCGAAGTGAGGTACTAGCCACTTAGCATCTGTTGAGTAACGTGCAAAGCCACCCCCAAGATGATCGTAGATACCACCCATTGCCATCTTATCCAATGCTGTCAAGGTTGTCGATAATGAAGCTTCATCTCCTGTCAACCAATGATATTTCATCAGAAATTCATAACTATTGGGCATCGGAAACTTAGGCGCACCTGTACGACCTCCATATTCGGGGTCATATTTAGTAAGGCATTTCCGTACTATAGACTGCATATCTTCTTTCTTGGCAGAGAATGGATTGGCATTGACTGCTATTAGGTTTGATTCTACAATGCCATCAGTAAGCTGAGCTGCTGATTCAGTAAGTTTGTTTGGTTCATCTCTTTTGATTTGAATGAATTGCTCTAAGATTTTCAACCACTGCTCCCTTGGATAATAAGTGCCTGCATATAATGGTCTACCATCGGGTAGAGCTATAGCATTCAATGGCCACCCTCCATGGCCGCTAATAAGCTGGGCTGCAGTCATATAGACATCATCGACATCAGGTCGCTCTTCTCTATCCACTTTTATTGGAACAAAATGTTCATTCATTATCTGAGCAACTGTGGAATCTTCAAATGACTCATGCTCCATCACATGGCACCAGTGACAAGCTGAATAACCTACAGAAATGATCAGCAATTTGTCTTCTTTCTGGGCCTTTTCTAGGGCCTCTTGGCCCCACGGATACCAGTCTACAGGATTATAAGCGTGTTGCAGTAAATATGGACTGGACTCGTTAATCAATCGATTCGACTTCTTTCCAGCGTGTAAGGTGTTGGATGTTTTTTGGTCGCAACCTGATAGGATTAAGATAATTAAGGCGGTAAAAAAGGTGTAAATTTTCATATTTCTACAATTCATACAAGGAGGGCAAATATACTCTTATGCTCTTCACTCTTAACTATAGATTATCAGAAAGGCTTCATTATCAGATATTTAAGCTATTTTCAGACGTAATATGCACGATGGATTTACTTTTAACTGGAGAAGACTTAACGGGGACAAGATCGAAGGCTCTATCGTCGACAGAGTTAGTGAGACTTTAGAGTCCGAGAAACTTAAAGGATATAAGATTAAAGTGTGTATAGGCTCAGATTCTCTTCAGCGTTCCAAGGTTATAGATTTTGCTACTGTCATCGTTTTTCTAAGGGAAAATAAAGGCGGTTTTATGTTTATAAGTAATGATAAGGTTTTTCAGGAGATGTCCTTGAAGGAGAGAATGGTCTCTGAAGTCGCTAGATCTGTCGATATAGCTTATAGATTGTGTGATATATTTGACAAATTTGGCGTAGAATTAGAAGTGCATGCTGATATCAACACAGATCCTAATTTTAAGTCTCATATCGCCTTAAAGGAAGCTATGGGATATATTAGATCAATGGGATTTGTATTTAAGGCCAAACCAGAGGCTTTTGCAAGTTCCTCTTGTGCTGATAAATGCATTTGATTATCATTGAGTACATTTTACAAAACACCTGTATGAGACAAATAATAAGCTTATTACTACTGTTTATGGCTGGCAGCCTATTCAGTCAGATGAACAAAATTGACTATGTCGAGTATGATCTTGATAATGGTCTACACGTTATCCTACATCAAGATGCTTCTACACCAATTGTAGCAGTATCAGTTATGTATCACGTAGGATCCAAAAACGAAAATCCAGATAGAACTGGATTTGCCCATTTCTTTGAGCATTTACTTTTTGAAGGATCAGAAAACATCGGACGAGGAGAGTATGACTCCTATGTCGAGAGTGCTGGTGGAACGCTTAATGCAAACACGAGTAATGATAGGACATTTTATTATGAGATTCTGCCTTCTAATCAGCTTGAGCTAGGCTTGTGGCTTGAGTCTGAAAGAATGCTTCATGCCAAGGTAGATATCAATGGTGTAGAGACCCAAAGAGAAGTTGTCAAAGAAGAAAGGAGACAAAGGATAGATAATCAACCTTATGGTTCAGTAGTACAAGAATCTATGAAGAGGATCTACAAGAAGCATCCTTATAGATGGCCTGTAATAGGATCTATGGAGCATCTCAATGCTGCTGTAGAAGCAGATTATAAGCAGTTTTATAAAGACTTTTATGTTCCTAATAATGCAGTACTTAGTCTTGCTGGTGATTTGGACATCAATCAAGCTAAGATATGGGTCGAAAAATATTTTGGTTCTATACCTAAATCAACAAAGGAAATCTATAGACCCAATGTCGTAGAAGAACCATTAGGTGGAGAGGTTAGGGATACTATATATGATAATATCCAATTGCCAGCAGTTATCCAGACATACAGAATCCCTGCTCAAGGAACTCCAGAATTCTATGCTGTTTCTATGATGGCGACCTTGTTATCTCAAGGTAATTCTTCTCGATTGACTAAGTCTCTTGTAGATGATCAGCAAAAGGCACTTTTTGTAGGAGCCTTTCCTTTTAATCTAGAAGATCCAGGTGTAACTATTGCTTTTGCTATTTGCAATGCAGGAATAGAGCCTAATGATGTAGAGGCTTCTATAGATGCAGAAATCCAAAAGGTAAAAACGGAGCTTATAAGTGATGAGGAATATGAAAAATTGAGAAATCAGATTGAAAATGATTTTGTCAGTTCAAATTCGAGAGTTGCTGGTATCGCTGAGAGTTTAGCTAATTACCATATGTATTACGGAGATGCTAGTCTTATAAATACGGAAATAGACAGATACCTAGCCGTAACTAAAGAAGATATCATGGCCGCTGCCCAAAAGTTCTTTACTAAGGATAACAGAGTCGTCTTATATTATATGCCTAAGCCTGTAGAACAACCATAATTAAAACTGAGAATAATGAAATTTATAAACATATATATTTTTGTACTTGCTGGATTACTATTTTGGCAATGTACACCTAAGGTCGCAGAAGTAATTGACGTTCCTGTAGAGCAGGAGCCTATGGTTAAAAATGTGCAAGCTTGGCGATCTGCAGTCCCCGAAGCAGGAGAAGCTAGAAAAATTGAAATGGGCGAGTACAATGTATTCACTATGGATAACGGTATGAAAGTTATCGTGGTTGAAAATCATAAACTGCCAAGAGTATCTTACTCTATTTCTCTTAATTCTGATCCTATTGTAGAGGGTGATAAAGCTGGGTACGTTAGTGCCGCAGGAGATTTGATGGGTAGAGGTACTAAAACGAGAACCAAAGCTGAAATAGATAAATCCATTGATCAAATAGGGGCGAGTCTATCTACTTTTTCTACAGGAATGTTTGGTAGTTCATTGACTAAGCATCAACACACCATGCTTGATATTTACTCTGATGTATTATTAAATCCTTCTTTTCCCAAAGAGGAATTTGATAAGATAAAAACACAGACGCTATCTGGATTGCAATCTTCCAAGGATGATCCTAATTCTATAGCCTCTAATGTTGCAGGTATTGTGAATTATGGAGAAGGGCACCCTTACTCAGAAGTTGTGACAGAAGAGACTGTTAATAAGATTGATTTGGCGAGTTGTAAGAAGTATTATGCGGATCATTTCAAACCTAATAATGCTTACTTGACAATAGTAGGTGATATTACTTTGGCAGAGGCAAAAGCAAATGCCAATAAATATTTTGGCAGTTGGAAGAAAGGTACTGTGCCAACCGCAAGTTATCAACTTCCTGCACGACCAGATAAAACTTCTGTTGCATTTGCCCATAAAGAAGGAGCTGTACAATCAGTTATAAATGTCACTTATCCAGTAGATATGGCACCGGGAAGTGATGATGAATTAAGATCCTCATTAATGAATGCGATACTGGGTGGTGGTGTATTCTTAGGGAGATTAATGCAAAACTTAAGAGAGGATAAAGCTTATACTTATGGAGCTCGTTCTTCTATAAGTTCTGACAAATTAGTGGGAAGGTTTAATGCTGGAGCTAGTGTACGTAATGAAGTTACAGATAGCTCTATTGTAGAATTCATCTACGAAATGGACAGGATAGTCAACGAGCCAGTTTCGGCTAAAGATTTGCAGCTAGCTAAAAACTCTATGGCTGGTTCTTTTGCGAGATCATTAGAATCACCTCAGAGCTTAGCCAGATATGCACGTAATATTGTTAGATATAATCTTCCTGAAGATCATTACACGACTTATCTAGAGAGATTGGATGCCGTTACTGCAAGCCAAGTACAAGCAACAGCGAGAAAATATATTACTTCAGGAAATGCCAATATAGTAGTTGTAGGAAATCAAGATGAAATTGCTGATAAGCTAGTGCGATTTGATGGCGATGGTGTAATTGACTTTTATGACGCTTTCGGTAATAAGATAGAAATAGATAACTCTGTTATTCCTGATGGTATCACTGCAGAGTCTGTCATAGCTAAATTCATTGATAGGTCAGGAGGAAAAGATAAGTTAGAAGGACTTAAGTCTCTAGAGACCCATTATACAATGAATGCAATGGGTATGGATCTCAATGTCGATACCTATAAGATGGCGCCTAATAAAGTTCAAATGAAAATCACTACAGGTGGTCAAGTCTTCCAAGAGCAGACTTTTGATGGCGTGAAAGGATATCGTGGTGGTATGGGAAGCGGTGGTGTTGTTACAGAAGGCGCAGGCTTTGATGAACTCAAGAAAATGGCCATAATGTTTGAGCATCTTAATTATCTTAAAGACGATTACAAACTTGAGCTCAAAGGCCTAGATAATGTAAATGGAGAATCTTGCTACAAGATTGCCATTACAGATCCTAGTGGACAGAAGTCAACAGAGTATTATGGCGCAAAGTCAGGTTATCTGCTAAGAACGCTAGCTGTGAATACTCCAGAAGGACGTGATCCAGTAACTATGGTTACAGATTTCTCTGATTATCAGGAAGTTAATGGTATAAGTCAACCTGGAACAGTTTCAGTAAGTGGCGTAGGACCTGCACCAATGAAAATGGTGCTTAAAGAATTTAAGGTCAATGAAAATATTGATGCTTCAATTTTTGAGATTAAGGAATAACAACCAACTTTTTTAAGTAACTAACTATAGAGGATAGCACTAGACTTAGTGTTATCCTCTTCTTTTTGGTGAACACTAAGCACCGAACTCATATTTATATTAGTGTGAAGGCAAGATTCAAACCTTACAGATTAGACTTTAAGCGACCTAGTGGTACGTCAAGAGGTGTACTCAAGACAAAGGATAGTTGGGTGCTCATATTAGAAGATATGGAGGCAAGAGGTTATGGCGAATGCTCTGTCATAAGAGGGCTCAGTCCAGATTTGAATTACGATATTACAGAGAGGATCGCATTGCTGTGTGAAATTATCAATTCTGTAGGTCCGCCATCTTTAGAAGATCCTGTTTTCGCTAATATGCCAGCACTTAAGTTTTGTTATGAGATGGCTTTGAGAGATTTGAAGACGGGGGGACAGCGCAATCTTTTTGAGACTGACTTTTTAAAAGGGAAGGGAATACATATTAATGGTCTAGTATGGATGGGTGAGCCGCAGTATATGATAGACCAAATCAAGGATAAGATTGAGCAAGGATATTCTTGTATTAAGATAAAAGTTGCTGCAATAGAATTCCACGATGAATGTGAGGTGCTAAAGCATATCCGACGTGAATATGATCCTCGTGATATTGAAATTCGCTTGGATGCTAATGGAGGTTTCGCAATTGATGACGCAAAGGAGAAGTTAAAGCGTTTAGCTGAATTCAACATACACTCTATAGAGCAGCCAATTGCAGTCCAACAATGGGATCAAATGTCTGATTTGTGTGAAGCACAAATTATAGATATTGCACTTGATGAGGAATTAATTGGTGTCACCACAAAGAATAAAGCCGAGTTGTTAGAGATTATTCGACCTCAGTATATCATATTGAAACCTAGTCTACTAGGTGGGTTTTCGCAGAGCCAGGAGTGGATAGATCTCGCTAATAAAGTAAAGATAGGTTGGTGGGTAACATCTGCCCTAGAGTCTAATATCGGACTCAATGCCATTGCACAATGGACGGCTACTTTAAATTCTGATAGGCCTCAAGGTCTAGGAACTGGACAGTTATTTACAAATAATATAGATGCTCCCCTCTATATCAAAGAAGGTCACCTATTCTATGGTGATGGTGCCTGGAGCCTCAATCCGATATAAATGCCTTTACTTATAGATGACAACTTAATAGAGTTTGATAATCTTGATTTGATTGACAAACTTGCGGTAGCTCATAAGGAGTTGAGGGGTGTTGCAGAATTTTTGCAACTCTGGTGGAGTGATATGGATTCTATTGATGTGAAAACTTCAGGCTCTACTGGTAAACCTAAAGTTATAGCCTTACCCAAAGAAGCTATGATTAAGAGTGCGCTAAAGACAGCTGAATATTTTCAATACAAAGCGGGTGATACAGTGCTTAACAGTCTGCCAATAGAGTTTATTGCAGGTAAGATGATGATCGTCCGAGCGATTGTCAGCAAGCTCAACTTAATCGTTGTATCTCCGACGAGTGTGCCTCTAGATGGATTAGGGGATTATGAGTTGGCCTTTGTACCGATGACACCATATCAATTGCAAAAGACAATCAGCCAAAACTCTAAAGAATTAGGACAAGTGAGAAAGATCTTGCTTGGGGGCGGACCTGTGGCAGATTCCTTGATAAACAATATCTCTCTACTAGCGCCAGAAATCTATCACGGTTATGGTATGACAGAAACGATAACACATATTGCGGTTAGAAATCTGTCTAAGGGTGCAATAGCATTTAGCTTATTACCTGGTATTGAAGTAGTTATTGGAGGTCAAGGCGAGCTAGTAATAGAAGCTGATCACTTACCGGAGCACATTGTCACGACTGATATTGGAGAGTTATATGGAGATAATGGATTCCTATGGCTAGGCAGACTCGACAATGTCATTAACACTGGAGGGGTCAAGGTGCATCCAGAGGCTATTGAGAAGGTGCTCAAGCCTCTATTGCCTTGTGACTGCATCATCATAGGTCAGGAGGATAGAGTATTAGGACAGCGAGTAGTGTGTGTGCTGGAAGCTCATAAGCTACCGCAAGACTTATTCAATCTATTTGATAAGCACCTTGATAAATTTCAGAGACCCAAAGCGGTTTTTTTATTACCGTCATTTATCAGAACTTCAACTCAAAAAATTCAAAGGAAACCTACCTTCAAAGCTGCTCTTGACAACCTTTGATGTACTATATTGTTTGATTTTTGTTAGCTATGGACGATAACTCACTAATCGCGTACTCTTTACCTGGAACTAAGGAGTTTCTTGTAGGAACTATTAAAGACTGTTTCACAAAGAGACCTAGTGACTTGGCTGATATAGATTTCGTGATGGCGCCTTTCGATAAGTCGATAGATACAACTTACTGGTTTAGGTTCTCCAGTATCAGTGGTGGTAGAGTTTTTTCTTCTCCTCATAACTTTTCTGAGATCGAAGGCAGTTCCACTTCTCGCGAAGCTTACAACAAGGCATTTAAAGAGATACAAGATAGTTTTGATAACCAGAGGACTGCAAAAGTTGTCTTATCTAGAAGAATCATTGTCCCTAGGCAAGAGCAAGACTTGTATACAATGTTTGTAAAGTTGAAGAATCGCTATCCTGATGCTTTTACCTACTTGGTATCTACACCGGAGACAGGGACTTGGATGGGAGCCTCACCTGAGCTTGTTTTGTCAAATCAATCAGGAAGAATCACTACTACCGCTATTGCTGGCACACAAGCTTTGGGTAATTCGACAGTCTCTAATCTAAGTTGGGGTCAAAAGGAAATTCAGGAACATAGATATATTGAAGACTTCTTGAAGGAAGTGCTGTCGAAGAATAAAATTGATTTTACTATATCAGAGAAGAGTACAATTCAGGCTGGTGATCTGTGTCATATCCATTCAAGAATTGATATTGATTCTGAGGTATCTCTACCGGCACTGGTTGATCTTATACATCCAGGACCAGCATTGAGTGGGTACCCTGTTCCAGATGCCCTTTCCTTACTGGATAAAGTAGAATCTACTTCTAGAGAGTTTTATTGTGGATATCTTGGCCCCGTTAACAATAATAACATTGATTGGTTTGCGAATATCCGCTGTATGCAAGTACACAATGAGCACTTTACACTATATGTGGGCGGGGGTCTGACTTCTGACTCTAACTTAGATGCAGAATGGGATGAGACCAATATGAAATCTAGAACTTTGTTAGATGTTCTCGAACCTGCTACGGCTCTATGACAACAGATAAATTAAGTATACAGGCCTTAGTACAGGTTTGCTACCAGCAAGGAATAAGAAAAGTTATTTTCTCTCCGGGTTCGCGGAATGCTCCATTGGTTATAGCTTTCTCAGAGCATAAAGGATTTGACACTCTGGTTATCCCAGATGAGAGAGTGGCAGCTTTCCATGCGTTAGGTCAAGGCATAGCCACCGGAATACCAACAGTAATCTGTTGTACATCAGGCACTGCAGCCCTCAATTATGGACCTGCAATCGCTGAGGCATATTATCAACAAGTACCTATGCTCATATTGACTGCCGACAGACCTGTAGAGTGGATAGATATGGGTATTGGTCAATCTATGAGACAAGAAGCTGTCTTTGCCAATTATGTCAAGAAAAGTTTTCAGTTTGCTCAAGAAGCGGAGCATCCAGATGACTTATGGTATAATGAGCGCTTAGCTAATCAGGCTATTAATGAGACTACCTCAGATTCTCCTGGACCTGTACATATCAATCTGCCCTTCAGAGAATCACTGTACGGCCGAGCAAAGCAAAAACCATTACGACATCCAGTCCTTCAAATTTCTGAAGCTAGTTATGCATTGTCTGAAGAGGATAAGGTGGAGCTCAAAAACCTATGGTCCAATTCAAAAAAACGACTTATTATAGTCGGGCAGGGAAGATTAAAACTTGATGAAAGTGCCCTGATCAATTCATTGATCAAAAAAGGTGGCGTTGTCGTTATGACGGAGACGACTTCTAATGTAAGAGCGGATAAGCTTATAGCCTGTATAGATCGAGTGTTGCCTTTAGTAGAAGATGAGGCCAAGTATCAACCCGATCTTGTTATTTCTATGGGTGGAGCAATTGTGTCTAAAAGGATTAAGTCATTTTTAAAAATGTCAAGTCCGATACACCATATCGAGATTGGTGTCGGTACACCTAAGGACACCTATCAAAGATTGAGTCATCATTATAGGATGCATCCAAAGACTGTCTTAGAAGAGCTTGTACAACTCGAAGTGAAGAGTACTGCCTTTGCACAGCATTGGAGTCAAGTTAACAAAAGAGCAAAAGAACTACACGACCAGTTCTTATTAGAAACACCTTATTGCGACTTGAAAGTCTTTGAAACTCTACTCAAGGAGATTCCGAAGTCTGCAACAATTCATTTTGCTAGTAGTACACCCATACGGTATAGTCAGCTGTATAGTGAGTACCAATCTAATAATGTGGTAGAATGCAATAGGGGTGTTAGCGGCATTGATGGTAGTACGTCTACGGCTCTTGGATATGCTGGTTGTTCTGAGCATCTTAATATCCTCATAACGGGAGATATCTCTTTTTTTTATGACAGCAATGCATTCTGGCTTCGAGATCGACCAGTTAATCTGAAAGTTATTTTAGTCAATAATGGAGGTGGAAATATATTCAAGTACATTCCAGGGCCTGAGTCTACTGCTCAACTCAATGTGTTTGAAGCAGATCATCAACTGAATGCGCGGCCTGTTGCTCAGCTTTATGGACTATCATATTCTCGTGTTTCTGCATATGAGGACTTAGTGTCAGCACTTCCTAGGTTTTATAATAAGGAGGAAGAAAAGATTTCAATATTGGAAATCAATACCAAATCTTGTAGCAATGCAGAAACGCTAAGAAGTTACTTTGAGTTTTTGGGCAATAATGAGTTAGGCTAAGCCAGTCTCATTTTTTCTAGTTGATAGAATTCCCTAAAAGATATCATTCTATTGCGTTGTTCATCCCACAACTTCTTGTTAATGCACTTGAGACTCTCCTTGAAAGTCAAGATGTTGGCATACTTATTAAATATAGGATGCTCTTTAGCACATCGCTCTAGATTATAGTTTGGAATTCTACTGCTAAGGTGATGTATGTGATGGATTCCAATGTTGCCAGTTAACCACTGAAATACCTTAGGCAACTTGTAGTAGCTCGAACCTCGTATGGAAGCTATAAGGAAATCCCAGTTTTCTCTCCAAGAGTGATAGCTTGTCTCGTGTGTATGTTGCACATAGAAGAACCAGAATGCGATCACAGAAAAGAAACAAATTATTGACAATTGTATAATCAAGAAATGCTTGATGCCGAGGAGATAGGCGAGAGTTCCATAGACAAAAAAGATGGCTAAGTTGTTTTTGAGTTGGGCTATTTTGATTCGTTTGACCATACCTTTGAAGTCTTTGATCATCGGAAGTCTATTGGATATTGTAAAGTAGAATATGGGTACAACAATGAATAAGGTAAGAGGGTGCCTGAAGAATCTATACTTGAATCGCCCCCACTTATTTCTTGCTCTAAATTCTGCAACTGTAAGGAAGTTTATGTCCCCTATGTCTCGCTCTTCTAGCTGACCAGTATGCCCGTGATGGTGGTTGTGGATTTTTGCCCAATACTTGTAGGGTATAGAACTAAAGAAGCTACAACAAGTGCCTATGATGTTATTAGCTTTCTTTGACTTGGTAAAGGACTGATGTCCACAATCGTGCTGGATAATAAATATCCTAACCAAAAAGAATGAGTTCAAAGCTGCTATAGCTAGTGTTAAGCTTAAGGAAATGTCAATTGTGAAATACATTATAATCCACAGCGCGACATAAGGTAGGAAGCTGTTAAGGAGTTGTCTGGCAGCAATTTTTGTATTGGGCACTTGATACTCGCTAATGATCTTTTTCCAATTAGCAAGTTTTGTTTTGATCTCTTTTTCTATCTCTAATTCTCTAATCTCCATAGCTAATCTTACACTGAATTTTGATGCGTAATTATAGTAAAACTATTTTAATCTACCTTTTCTAACCTCCTTTTGATGAAGTAGTAAATGTCGTATTGAGACCTAACGGGCATTCCATCGTTTTTAGCATATTTGTTATGATTCTTATGGTCGTGAATCCTTGCTTTAACGTTATCTGATAATTGAATTTTAATAATGCTCTTAATGATATACTGAAGGTGTTTGTCAAAGATCGGAAACATCGTTTCTACTCTATGATTTAGATTTCTAACCATAAGGTCAGCTGACGATAAATAGACCAACTCTTCGCCTTTATTGTGAAAGATAAATACCCTCGCATGTTCTAGGTATTTGTCTACTATACTAACTGCTCTGATGTTGTCGCTGATGCCTTTGATGCCAGGAGCAAGACAACAGATGCCCCTAACTATAAGTCTTACCTTAACGCCGGCTTGAGAGGCTAAGTAGAGTAGGTTTATCATGTCAGGATCTTGAAGACTGTTCATCTTCATTGTTATAACCGCCTTCTTGCCATTTTTAGCCGCGCTGATTTCGGCCTTGATAAGTTGCTTTACTTTTTGCTTTAAATTGAAAGGCCCTGCACCGAGATACTTAAAGTCTTTTTCAGGTTTGTTTTTCGTTTCGAGATAATAGAATATGCGCCTTGCTTCTGTAACTAATTTTGGGTTAGCCGTAAATAAGCCAAAGTCAGTATAAAGCTTTGCTGTACCTTCATGGAAATTACCCGTGCTCATATAGGAGTAAAATTCCTCTTCACCATTTACCACTCGTCTAATCATTGCCATTTTAGAGTGTACTTTTAGTCCGGGCATACTGTAATGGACTTTGACACCACATTTTTCTAATGTTTCTCCCCAGTATAGATTCGCCTCTTCGTCAAATCTCGCCTTTACTTCAATAAAGGCTGTGACTTGTTTCCCGTTCTTGGTAGCCTTAATTAAGGCGTCCATTATTTTAGATTTCTTAGCAACACGATATTGTATGATGTTGATATGCGTGACCCTATCATCTACTGCTGCATCTTGGAAAAACTTAACTACTGGCTTATAAGAGTGGTAGGGAAAATACAAAAGATGATCCCTTTCCTTAATGGCTTTGAATATATTGGTCTTGTCATCAATCTGATTATAATCTAAGTGAGGTAGTGCAATGTCTTTAAGTTGCATTTTGTTAAAGTCAGGCAGCGTAATTAAATCAAAATTATTGTGGTACCTGCCTTCTGGTAGCAGATCGCTATCCTCGATTTCAAAGACTGGCTTGAGATAGTTCAATAAGTGATCTGGCATAGATCTATCATAGACCAGTCTAGAGGCAGGCCCTATGTCTCTTTTCTTAAGGCTTTTCTTTATTTTTTGAATAAGGTCGCCGCTGTATTCATCATCTATATATAGCTCAGCATCTCTGGTGAGTTTTATAGAGTAGGAATCGACTATCTTAAATCCTGGAAATATCGAAGGTATGATCTCTCTTACCAAGTCGTCGAGATAGATAATATGATGCTCCTCTTTACTAGGTAGTGTAATGAATCTAGGTGTTATATCGGAGGGGACCTTTACTAGAGCATAGTGCTTTTTGTCACTCTTACCTTTGTCTTTCATATAGATAGCTAGGTAGAGTGCTCCATTTTGCAAGAATGGTTTTACCTTATCCTCCTTCAGTAAAATAGGTTGTATATACGGAACGAGATTATCGTTAAAATAAGCCAGTATAAATGTGCTTTGTTCAGTATTCAGTTCACTGCTCTTGAGCAGTCTGATTCCTTCTTTTTTGAGAGCTGGTTTGATCTGATTCTCAAAGATTTTACTGAACTCTTTTTGTTGGTGTGTAACGATCTTGATGATTTCATTCAAGATTTTCTTAGGCTCAAATTCAAGATTCTTTAGGTTTTTCTTCCCTATCCTCACTATGTTTTTGAGATTGGAGACTCTGACACGAAAGAATTCTCCTAGGTTAGACGAGTAGATAGATAGAAATTTTATCCTCTCATATAGTGGGACGTTTTCGTCCATAGCTTCTTGCAACACTCTATAGTTGAAAGCTAACCAGCTTATGTCTCGGTGTATGTATGGATTGGGATTTTTCAATTGTACAGTTTTATGACCAGGATTCTATGATTTATAACTAATATAGCTGACTATTAGACTCGCTAACAATAAAATAAGGCAATATAATGAGAAGGAAGATAGCAGCAGGTAACTGGAAAATGAATTTGGATTTTTCTGAAGCTAGAGAATTATGCTCAGCTATAAACAATGTAAAGATTCCTAGAGGTACGGAAGTCATTATGGCTGTACCTGCCCCTTATCTTTATGTACTCAATGCGATTGCGACTAATAACTCAGTGTCTATTGCAGCTCAAAACTTACATACTAAGGATAGTGGTGCCTTTACTGGAGAAACTTCGCATAGGATGCTATCATCTATTGGTATCGACTATGTCTTAGTTGGGCATTCTGAGAGACGTCAATACAACAAAGAATCTAATGCTGAGCTAAAAGCAAAAGTCGATATAGCTTTGGCTAACAACTTTTCAGTCATATTTTGTTGTGGTGAGCCTTTAAGCATAAGGAAGAAAAAGACCCAAGACGCATATGTAGCCAGACAACTGAAAGAAAGCTTATTCCATCTCTCTGCAGAGCAATTGAAGAGTGTGATTATAGCTTATGAACCAATTTGGGCAATAGGTACTGGTGTAACGGCCAGTCCAGCTCAAGCTCAGCAGATGCATAAGTCCATAAGAAGCCTTGTAAGTAAAAACTACTCATCCAAGGTCGCAACCCAATTGCCAATTTTATATGGTGGAAGCGTCAAGCCTGCTAATGCTAAAGACTTGTTCTCAAGAGCTGACGTTGATGGCGGATTGGTAGGAGGGGCTTCTCTCGATATTGCGAGTTTTACTGCTATTATCAAGTCTTTCTGATTTATTGAAGATCTTATCTACCTGTTCATATCTATAGTCAAAAATCTCTTTCAGCCTATTCTCAACATATATCGAATGGGCTAGACTGCCTATAGGACCCATTGGCAAAGCATATTCTAGGTCATCGATCATATTGATACCTTGGCTTGTCTCCTTAAATATGTGCTTGTGACGCCATAGTTTGTAGGGGCCCTTTCTCTGCTCATCTATGAAGCTTTTATTTTTCTCTACAGAGGTAATCTCTGTTCTCCAAAAAATGGGTAGGTTAAATACTGGTCTTACAGTATATTCTATGATCTGACCTTGATACATTTTGGGTAAGGGTTTTGGTGTTTTTATCTCAAAACCCATATTCTTTGGTGTCAGAATGTCTAAGTTTTCTGGAGAAGAGAAAAAATCCCATACTGTTTCTATATCACCTTTTAGGAGCTGCTCTCTGTATAGTTTGTACTTCTTCATACAATATAAACAGCATCAGCTCTAGTTAGTTTAATTATTTTTCTCCGCCTATCACATTGATAGTGTGTCGATTATAGAACTAAAAATATTTATATAAGAAAAATTGCTCATATGAGTAGGGGACATATGATTATTTATTGTCTTATAAGTAAGGGTGTTATATACAAAAAATAGGTTGCCTCAAATGATGGGGCAGCCTATTTTCATTTTAAGTTAAGCCTTGAGTTCTGTTAGAACCAGATAAATTTAGATCTTTCTCCACATCTCGCTTGTCCAACACCACCTATACCCCAATTGAGTTCAAAGACTACTCCTGCAAAAATCGGATTAGTAGGTGCTGAATCTCCAGAATAATTAACCGGCTGTCTTGTTTCTAAGACCTTTCCAGCGTCATTTGTTAAGTCCTGGAACCCATATTCGAATCTTAATCCGAAAATTCCACTGAATCTACCATCTTCTGGCCCTAAGATATAAGTACCAAATCCTAGCACTCCTCCGAGGTTATTAGACTCATATAAGTCATTTAAGTTTGGCGTACCATCATTATCTCTGATGTCTCCAATAAATGAGTAGCGTGGTCCTAGTTCAAAGTATCCTTTGTTTCTGGCACTTCTAAAGAGAACATATAGGTCCGTAGCATTTACACTGATCTCTCTATCTGGACCGGTGGTCGTGCCTATGTCTTGAAATGTTCCTCTCGTCTTACCTGTCATTATGTCGAATGATACACCGACGTAATTAAAGTTTAATCCGAGTTTGACACCGTATTTAGTACCTGTAGCTAGAGTGTTGTCCCACTCTCCACCTTCAGTGGCATTGGCATTATATAAGGCTGTAAATCCTGTTTGTACTTTTAATCCTGCGTCCAGCCAAAAATCCATTTTTTGAGCTGATAGTTGCATAGTGCAGAAGATAGCAACTAGAAGAAGTAATGTATTTTTCATATCAATTTTTTTCTGTGATTGTATTTAGTTTTCACTAGACCAAGCGGTATATCCACCATCTAGATCATAGGTTTGTTTGAAGTTCAATTTTTTCATCAGTTTAGCACTTCTTGCGCTTCTGCCACCTGATCTGCAATAGATGAGGTAAGCCTTAGATTTATCGAGTTTATTTATTTTTTCTTTGAAGCCAGCCGCCTTGTAATCAATTTCCAATGCACCTTGGATTTTACCTTCACTAATTTCTTCAGGGGTTCTTACATCTAAGGCTATGACATCACCTTTTGCTAGTAAGCTTTTGGCTTGAGCAACATTAACGAGGGTAGAGTTGGTTTCTACCTGGGAGTTCGATTGAGCCCCTTGATTTTGACAAGAGACTAATATTCCTAATTGGGAAATTAAAAGGACAAGCAATAATCTGTTCATAACGGATGCTAAAATAATAGTTATTTATTAGAAGATTATCTCATATGAACTTTTAGAGAAAAGAATGAATCACCAATTATTGATTACAGAGTCCACATATTTAACACATTATGCATATAGAAAACCACACATATGACTTGTTACGGGCCTTTAGATGTAATAAATTTGTATTCCGGGGCTAAAAAAGGGTAAACCAGTTGTCTAATTGTTAAATAATTTTCAGAGAGCCAACCTTTTTGAAGTTTCGGACGTCTAATACAGTATACAACAGCAAATTATAAAACAGTACCTATGACCTATTTTTTAACCTTGTTTCAGAGGTTCTTCAAAAAATCCCCTAAGAAGAATACTGAACCTACAATGAGACTTCTCAAGAACGAGGAGTATGAATCTTGGTTAGGGATATAACCAGAGATTTATTTTTATTGACAACTTCTATTGGATAGAAACAGTCTTGGCTTGCCTTTGAGCAAGCCTTACTTGTTTTTAGAGGTGTAGTCTTTCCTTTTTTGCAAGGAGTTGCTCTATTGTCTCAACTCTGTCTTCATCTGGAACACAACAGTCTACGGGACATACAGCCGCACATTGAGGCTCTTCATGAAATCCTTGGCACTCTGTACATTTATCAGGAGAAATATAATAGTAATCATCTTCAATAGGCTCCTGCGCTGCACCGGCATCTACTTTCTTACCACTTTCTAGCAGATAGTCGCCTGTCAAGGTTGTTCCATCCGCAATAGCCCATTCTACGCCGCCTTCATATATAGCATTATTGGGGCACTCAGGCTCGCAGGCGCCACAGTTAATGCATTCATCAGTAATTATTATTGCCATTTGGTATCCTTGTCCTCTTTTACTTTGATACTGTATGCTATTGATAGTATGACATAGATGATAACACCAATTGGCATAGACAGTTTATAGTTGACAAAAGTAAGGCAAGCGAAGGTCAATATACAGACCAGAATGAAAATGTTGAAGTTGAGATCTGATCCCATTTGCTTGAAAGAGAACATTTTAAGTTTACTCAGATTAAGCATCATCAATAAAAATGGAATTAATGCATATATAGATGGGTAGTCTATCAGTGCATTCATTATCTCACTATCGAATTTTACACCAATAAAAAGACCTGCCAAAAAGAAGGTGCTTGCTGGTGTGGGTAGGCCTAAAAAGTACTTAGTAGGCGGCCTCAGATTGAATATGGCCAATCGAATAGCACTCCCGATTAGAATAAAGAATGAGGGGATGTACATCACCCAATGGTCTACAGGCGATATCAGGGTATATAAATAGGCTGGTGCTACACCAAAGCTGACCAAGTCTGCCAAGGAGTCAAGTTCTTTTCCAAATTGACTCTGGACCTTAAGTAATCGTGCAACAAGACCGTCTATAACATCGAAGAACATACCTAATAACAGAAGCATTGTGCTGATGTGTAGGTCAGCAACGAGAATAGCCGTAAATCCACACAAGAGGTTAAGCAAGGTGAAAAACGATGGAATCTTTGTTTTTAGGTTTAACTTTAGCATTTAGTTAGGATAAATATAGCTTATTAATGAAACTATATTCACATATCTATTCTTGATGGAATAAGAACGTCCCAGTTCCGATAACTATTTGCAATTCTAAGATTATTGAACCCAATATTGTTCATTATATGAAACGTATTATCTATTTCGGATTGTCCATATTGGCATCCACACTTATTTTTTACGCTTGCTCTCGGAACCCTGTAACAGGTAAGAAGGAGCTTTCTCTTATGTCTCAAGCCCAAGAACAACAGGCAGGAGATCAAGCTGACCCTAGTATCCAAGCAGCTTATGGCATGTATGATGATGCTCAACTACAAGCTTTTATCAATGAAAAAGGAAAAGCTATGGGTAAAATTTCACACTTGCCAGAGCAAGAATACAATTTTAGACTCCTAGATAGCCCAGTTGTTAACGCCTTCGCTGTGCCTGGAGGTTACGTCTACTTTACTAGAGGTATTATGGCGCACTTCAACAATGAAGCTGAGTTTGCTGGAGTATTGGGTCACGAAATAGGTCATATTACTGCCAGACACAGTGCTAAGCAACAAACTCAGCAGACCCTTGGGCAGCTCGGCTTTATGGTAGGCGTTATTGCTTCTGAGAAGTTTAGAGTCTTTGCAAACGAAGCAGGTCAAGGTCTTGGCCTCCTATTTTTGAAATTTGGTAGAGATCATGAAAGTCAGTCTGACGAATTGGGAGTGCGGTATAGTAGTCTTATAGGGTATGATTCGCACGAGATGGCAGACTTTTTTCAGACACTAAATCGACTGTCATCCAAATCGGGTCAAAGTATTCCTGATTTCTTGTCAACTCACCCTAATCCGGTAAACAGATATGCTAAGGTGCACCAGATGTCTGATGAGATTCAGAGTGAGCTAGGACTTAGAAATCTGAAAGTTAATAGAAATGAATATCTAAGGAGAATTGATGGTCTTGTGTATGGAGAGGACCCAAGACAGGGATATCAAGAAGATGGTTATTTCTTCCATCCTAGCCTAAAGTTCGCCTTCCCTGTTCCTTATAATTGGCAATTGGTCAATAGCCCGCAACAGGTTCAGATGGCACCCGAAGATGGTAAGGCCCTGATGGTATTCACCTTGTCTCCTGAAAAGACACTAGATGCTGCAGCCCAAGCAGCAGTTAAACAGTTTAATCTTTCTGTAGTAGAACAACAAAGAACTACTATCAATGGATATAATGCTCTAGTCGTCGTATCAGATCAACTACCTCAACAAACCCAACAAACACAGCAGCAAGCTGCACCTACGACACGTCTCGTTAGTTATTTTATTCAAAAGGACAATTTTATCTACATCTTCCACGGTGTATCTGCGCAGGCAGATTTCAATAACTATATAGACTCCTTTAGAAGAACAGCTACGGGCTTTGAAAACCTTACAGAAACTTCCAGACTGAATGTGGAACCTATTAGGATCAAAGTACAATCTGTTAGAAATGGTGGTACCTTATCTCAAGCATTAACTACGTTGGGCGCAGCTAATATTGATTTGGAAGAGCTGGCTATTGTTAATGGTATGGAGATGGGAGATAGAGTGGAGACTGGTATGTTGTTAAAGACGTTTTCTAGCACCTATACTAAGCAACAATCCGCTCGACCTGCTGGTACAGATTCTAGGTCTACTAATGATACACGTGCTACTACTGACTCTCGGAATACCAATACCAATACGAATACCAACACTCAACAGCAACCAAAAAACACTTCAAGACCAGCAGGTAGAAAAACAATAAAAAGGAAGGGCGGAGAATAGAGATACTCTATAATTCATAAAAAAAGAGCTTGAAGATAACTTCAAGCTCTTTTTTTATAGTTGCATAAATGGTCATTAAGCGGTCACCATCTCTGCTGCTATGTCAGAATGAGATGCATGTGTATTGACTTCTCCCTTATTGATCACAAGGAGTTGCGGTGACTCATGTCTGACATTAAATTTCTTCTCTATTTCATTAGAAATATGCCTGTAGCTGAAGATGTCTAAATAATAGTATTCAACATCGGATGTATCTATTTCGGATAGACCTTTCTCGAATCTTTTGAGCATCATAGAGCTAATCGGACAAGCGACGCTGTGCTTGAATATTACTTGTGTCTTATCCGATGTCTCAGCGATTTCTTTAAGCTGTTCTATGTCTACTAGATCTTTTCTTTTCATGTTTAGTTGTTTGCTACAATAGGTAACAAAATATTGATCTAGGAGTTCACAAATACTTGGTTAAGGTCGTTAACACAGATATTGTCAATAAAAGAGGAGTAATGCAATCGTGCGGACAAATTATATTTGAGAATTTTAGTAAGAATTTACGTACTAGAGGTTGTCATTATATCTACTTTTATGGCTTTATACATTCGACTTCAACAAATATTTTCAATTATGAGACTTTTGAAAATTGTATTTCTATGTGTCAGCCTGTTCAGTTCTGGTTTAGCCGTTACTCAGGAACACTCTATCGCTAGGGAGTGGAATGAGCAGTTACTTAATGGTATTAGAAACGATTTTGCTCGCCCTACTGTACATGCGAGAAACCTCTGGCATAGCAGTATATTGATGTA
Source organism: uncultured Saprospiraceae bacterium (assembly GCA_937969415.1). GTDB lineage: Bacteria > Bacteroidota > Bacteroidia > Chitinophagales > Saprospiraceae > RFSX01. The sequence continues at coordinate 28,797 of CALBWK010000055.1, forward strand.
TGACATCTGGGCACTCGTCAATGAAGATATAGCTAACACTTACTTGATGGGTAAGACTGTTCGTGGATTTGAATGTCCATTTGATGTTCTGCCTACTTATACTCAAGACAGGGAAGAGGTACTTAGGATAGCGATAAGTTATGGAATGTATACACTAATGGATTCCCGGTTTGAGAATGCTGCTAGAAATTTTGTCATCAGAGATAGTCTTGAAGATTTTATGCTAAGGCAAGGTCTGGATAGAAACTATACCTCTGAAGAATATAGCAATGGTAATCCAGCCGCACTAGGTGTGTATGTCGCTAATCAAATATTGGCCTTCGGTGCTCAGGATAATTCCAATGAAGTGAATGATTATAATAATCGTGTCTATAGTCCTGTAAATGCACCTTTGGTAATGTTATCAGATGACGATGTTGTAATGGATGATCCTAATAGGTGGCAGCCTTTGACATTGGATGTATTTATAGATCAGGCTGGAAATCCTATTCCATTTAATACGCCTGATTTTTTGAGTCCAGAGTGGGGTGCCGTTACACCATTTGCTCTAGATGATGGAGATAAGACAATTTACAATAGAGACAATTTTGACTACAATGTCTTTCATGATCCAGGTGCACCACCATATGTGGACTTAGATGAAAAAACGGAAATGTCAGAAGAGTTCCTCTGGGGTTTTGCCTTGGTATCTGTTTGGGGCAGTCATTTAGATCCTAGTGACGGTGTGATGTGGGATATTTCTCCTGGATCCATTGGGAACATTCCTGAGTTGCCATCTACAATAGCTCAGTATAGAGATTTCTATGACTTGATAGATGGTGGCGACCCAAGCCTAGGGCACGATGTCAATCCTAGGACTGGTCAACCTTATGCTCCTAATATGGTGCCTAGAGCAGATTATGCTAGAGTACTTGCTGAGTTTTGGGCAGATGGGCCAGACTCAGAAACGCCTCCAGGACACTGGTTTAGTATTTTGAATTACGTATCTGACCATCCTGATTTTGTGAGAAGTTATAAAGGTGTGACAGATGAACTATCTCCGCTAGAATGGGACGTAAAGTCTTATTTTATGATGGGATCAGCGATGCACGATTGTGCTGTGACTGCCTGGGGAATCAAGGGGTGGTATGATTATCTCAGACCAGTATCTGCAATAAGAGCGATGGCCGCAAGAGGTCAATCTAGTATAGAAAATTTTCCCAACTATCATCCCGCTGGCATCCCGCTGATCGATGATTATATAGAAATTGTTTCTGTTGGAGATCCACTTGCCGGGGCCAACGGAGAAAACCTTGGAAAAATAAAGTTGTACACTTGGAGAGGTCCAGATTTTATAGATGATCCAGAAGTTGATATTGCTGGTGTCGGCTGGATATTGGCGCAAAACTGGTGGCCATACCAAAGACCTTCTTTTGTTACTCCTCCCTTTGCTGGATTTGTTTCTGGGCACTCTACATTCTCTAGAGCTGCTGCGGAGGTGTTGACGTACATCACTGGAGACCCTTTTTTTCCAGGAGGGATGGCAGAATTTAGTGCCAGTGCGAATGAGTTTCTCGTCTTTGAGAAAGGACCAAGTGTTGATGTTACACTACAGTGGGCGACCTATAGAGATGCTTCAGATCAGACTAGTTTGTCCAGAATTTGGGGTGGAATTCACCCACCTGCCGACGACATACCAGGAAGAATTATAGGGCAGAAGATAGCAGCAGATGTAGTTGAATTAGCAGAGACGATCTTCTTTTTTGATAATGATAATGATGGATACTATAGTTATATGGATTGTGATGACTCTGATCCAAGTATCAACCCTGCAGGTACTGAAATATGTGATGGAAGAGATAATAATTGTTCAGGAGCGATTGATGAGGGCTTACAACTGTTTACTTATTATAGAGATGTAGATGGCGATGGATATGGCGATCCTTTTAGTTCTGTGGACACCTGTAGAGTAAATCCCATCCTGGGCTATGTTAGAGATTTCTCTGATTGTGATGATGAGAATGCTTCCATCAATTCTGCCCAATCAGAAATTTGCGATGGTATCGACAACAACTGTTCAGGCCTCATAGATGAGGATTTGTTCTTGTATAGATATTATCTAGATTTTGATAATGATGGTTATGGTGATGCTAATCTGCCTTATGATACTTGTCAAGCAACAGTGATAACAGGTTTTGCAATTAATGCCTTGGATTGTGATGATAGTAATCCTAATATCCATCCAGGTGCCATAGAGGTATGCGATGCCATAGACAATGACTGTACTGGAAGAGCAGATGATGGACTAGTAACGACAAGGTATTACAGAGATTTTGATGAGGATGGATATGGTAACGTAGATGTCTATGTAGATACCTGTATTACTTATAATCCTGTTGGCTATATAGAAAATAATACGGATTGCGATGATTCCAATGCGCAGATCAGTCCTAGTGGTAATGATATAGCAGATAATGGGATTGACGAGGACTGCAGTGGGTTTGATCTATATGTAGAGTCTAAATTTTTTCCTAATCCATTTACACAGAATGTAGAAATTCACTATGCCACAGATGCGGTTGTCAGACTGCTTCTCTATGATCGAGCGGGCCAGATCGTTCTAGATGATAGAATGCCAGTGGATCAAAATTTCTTTACTCTTGAGTTGGGTGATCTAGCAGCAGGAGTCTATTTGTTCAAGATTGTTAACGAGAAGCTAGAAGATCTATATGTGGAGACTGTAATAAAGGTGAGCAACTGATACCTTTGTGTTGTCGATACGGTTGACAACACATATATGAAAACAAAGAAAAGCATACAATTTATCATTAATCCAATTTCAGGGATTAAGAAAAATGCAAACCTGGCTACTCTCATTGAGAATAACTTAGATCATAGCAGATTTGAATATTCATATTCGTTTACAAAAGCTAGAGGCCACGCCACACAACTTGCTAAGAAAGCTGTAGATAATAAAATAGATATTGTTGTCGCCTGCGGAGGTGACGGGACAGTAAACGAAGTCTCAGAAGCACTTGTACATACTCAATCATCATTGGCGATTATACCTGCTGGTTCTGGAAATGGCTTTGCAATGCACATAGGTATGGGACGCGATGCTCAAAAAGCTATTCATAAGATTAATGACAGCACAAAGCTGTGTATAGATACTTGTACTGTTAATGGAACCTATTTCCTTAATCTTGCAGGAGTGGGCTTCGATGCTTTGATCGCCTACAAAGCTGAACACGGAGGTACAAAGCGAGGCTTCCAGATGTATGCACAGATGGTGAGAAAAGAACTGTTAAAATTTAAAGCGATGCAGTATGAGCTGCGACTAGATGACGAGATCATTAGAGGTAAGTACAGCCTTGTAGCGATAGCTAATGCAGCTATGTACGGGTATAACTTCAATATAGCACCGGGAGCGAAGTTAACAGATGGACTTCTAGATATCGTATTAATTAAAGATGCGCCGTTACTTAGAAGCCTTTTGTCCTCTTGGCGAATGCTCAACAAAACCATCTACAAGAGTTCATTGGTGGATGTTAAAAGGAGTAAAGAAGTAGTTATCAAGCTAGATACGCCTTATTACTATCATATAGACGGTGAGAGCCACACTTTTGATGAAGAACTGCACTTCAAAATAGTACCCCAATCACTATATCTTCAGTTGCCCAAAGAAAGGGCAAAGACCATATAGATAGTACCCAATTGAAATCTAATATTTAGGAATATCAGGTTATATTGCGAGGACATAACCGACGACTATGAGAATTTTGTGTTTTGCTATACTGAGCTATTCTTTTTTGTTTATTCTTGGTTGTTCTGATATTGATTCTTCTTCTAAATCTGTCGTTACAGAAGCAAAAAACAGTAGTCAGATTAAGATTTTTGATGAAATAGAACCCACCCATTCAGGAGTTAATTTTACTAATCAAATCTCTGAAAATCAGACATTAAACTCACTCACATTCGATGGGATGTTGCAAGGTGCAGGTGTGGCGATTCTAGATGCCAATAATGATGATCTCCCTGATGTCTATTTCGCCTCCAATATGAGTAGTGACAAATTGTACATCAATAAAGGCGATTTTAAGTTTGAAGATGTAACCTCTAAGAGTGGAATCAAAGCGCTTAATTGGTCTACAGGTGTGGCCATAGTGGACATTAATAATGATGGGTATGATGATGTGTATGTCTGCAAGTTTTTATACGATGAACCTGGTAGGAGAGCCAATGTATTTTATATCAATAATGGAGATGGCACCTTTACGGACAGAGCTAAGGACTTAGGTGTTGCAGATACAGGATACTCCATAATGGCTAATTTTTTTGATTATGATAGAGATGGAGATTTAGATCTCTATATTGCTAATCAACCTCCTAACTCACTTCAACAAAAGGAACAACTAAAGAAAAAGATCAATTACCAATTTACTGATAAGTTATACAGAAACGATGGAGGTCGTTTTTCTGATGTCACCCAACAAAGTGGCATTACCAATTATAGTTACAGCCTAAGTGCTACAACGATAGATTACAATAAAGATGGTTGGCCTGATCTCTATGTTGCTTGTGACTATGACGAAGCAGATTTCTTCTATAAGAATAATGGTAATGGAACCTTTACCAATGTATCCCATACTGTATTAAAGCATATGAGCAACTTCAGTATGGGTGCAGATGTCGCAGACATCAATAATGATGGTCATCTAGATATCTATATAGCGGATATGGTTGCGGAAGATAATTTCCGTCAAAAAACCAATATGAGCGGAATGAATCCAGATCGATTTTATGCTCTCGCTCAGGCTGGTTACCATTACCAATACATGTTTAATTCTCTTCAGCTCAATAACGGAGATGGTTCCTTTAGCGAGATAGCGCAGATGTCTGGAGTATCCAATACGGATTGGAGCTGGACACCGCTCTTTGTCGATTTCGATCAAGATGGTTACAAGGACCTTTTTGTGACAAATGGCTTTATGAGAGAGATGCGTAATAAAGACTATGAGAAATGGCGTAAAGAATTTATTAAAAGCAAGCTCAAAGAAGCTGAAGTTAAGGGTGGGCAGTTGTTTGTAAATCCAATGGAAATAGTCAATAAGGCGCCTAGTGTCAAAATTGCTAATTATGTTTTTAAGAATAATGGCGAGCTTGGTTTTGAAAAGATGAATTCAAATTGGGGTTTTGAGAAAAAGACCTGGTCGCAAGGTGCTGCGTATGCGGATTTTGACAGAGATGGCGATCTTGATTTGGTTATCAACAATATGAATATGCCTGCTCAAATCTATAAGAACTCGGCAATTGAAAATGGGCTAAATAATCACATCAACATTAAGTTAGTTGGGCCTAGTAATAATCTTGCAGCAACAAATGCAACTATAGAAATCGAATCAGAATCAGGCATACAAATTTACGAGTATACACCGTATAGAGGTTATATGTCTACATCTGAAAGGGTGGCGCATTTTGGGTTAGGCTTAGATAATCAGGTCAAGCAGATAAGGATAAAGTGGTTTGATAATAAAATGAATGTTATCCAAAATGTAGAAGTCAATCAAACTTTGACAATAAATTATACTGAAGCTACTAGTCAAACCAACAGAGGCTTAAAGTCAGACGGACTCTTCACACCATTGGCAAGTACTCCTATTGTGCATACTGAAAATGAATTCGATGATTACGAACAACAAGTACTGCTGCCTTATCGTACTTCTACCTTAGGTCCTGTATTGACGAAAGGAGACTTTAATGGTGATGGCACTGAAGATTTGTTTGTTGGAGGATCTACTGGCTCACCGTCTAGCCTATATATCAACAATAATGGTGTGCTTGAGCCAGGCCCGGCTATTAAGGGAACTGCTTATGAGGATGGGGGCGCCGCTACTTTTGATGCCGATGGAGATGGTGATCTCGACTTAGTCGTGTCGAGTGGTGGGAGTGAATTTCCTATAGGGCATAAGAATTACACTAATCGACTCTACATCAACCAGGGGTCTACTTTCCAAGAACAGAAACTTCCTGGAGAGCAATTGAGTTCTTCTGTTGTGTTACCTCTTGATTATGATGGTGATGGAGACCAAGACGTTTTTATAGGTGGCCGTCAAATTCCTGGACATTATGGAAAACCCACATCGAGCCAATTGCTGAGAAATGATAAAGGTAAATTTACAGATGTCACAAAGACCATCGCTATGGAGTTTAAGGATATGGGTATGGTTACATCAGCAAAGCTCGGCGATGTTAATGGAGATAATAAGCCAGAGTTGATTCTAGCGGGGGAGTGGATGGCTATAAGAGTTTTTTCTCTAGGAGACAAGTTATCAGAAATTACAGCTTCACTAGGTTTAGAAAATACAAAAGGGTGGTGGAATACTATTGAGCTGGCTGATATTGATGGAGATGGAGATAAGGATATACTAGCAGGCAATCTTGGCCACAATATCAAGTATAAAGCTTCTGTATCAGAGCCATTCAAAGTATATGTCGATGACTTTGATAAAAATGGCACCAACGATGTCTATCTCGGCTACTATGAAGATGGACAATGTTACCCTGTGAGAGGAAAGCAGTGTTCTACTGAGCAGATGCCCTTTGTGAGTGAGAAGTTTCCTACATATAAGCAGTTTGGACTGGCTACAATAGACCAAGTACTCGAAGACCGTATAGCTCCATCTACTGTAGTACACGAAGCACAAACGTTTTCTAATACACTATTTAGAAATGAAGGGGGTAAGTTCACAGCCATTCCTTTGCCTATGCAAGCGCAGATGTCACCTATCTATGGTATAGCTGTTGATGACTTTGATGGTGATGGGAAGGTAGATGCCTTTCTTGCTGGTAATATGTATCAGAGAGAAGTGGAGACCACTAGAAGCGATGCTGGAAAAGGTGTCTTGCTCAGCTTTGTCGGAGAGGATATCCTAGTCAAATCTACAAAAGACACCGGCATCTCCGCAGACCGAGACGTACGAGCAGTGAGCACGTTGAAAGGCGGAAGTAAAAAAATGTTGCTTATTGCGAATAACAATGATGCGCTACAGATGTATAGTTATGAGTAGGCTATGTTTTTTTATCTAAGCACTTATACTTATTGGATATTAGATTAGATCAGAAGAAATAGAACTAGCAGATTTCTTCCTTTATGGAAACTTAGGAAACTTATCCCAATTAGGCTTTCTCTTTTCTAGAAATGCATTTCTACCCTCATTGGCTTCTTCTGTCATATATCCGAGTCTCGTAGCTTCTCCTGCAAATATCTGCTGACCCACCAAACCATCATCTATAAGATTAAAAGCAAACTTGAGCATCTTGATTGCCATTGGACTTTTACCTAATATCTCTTGGGCCCATTCATAAGCCGTGTCCTCAAGCTCAGCATGGGGGATGACACCGTTGATCATACCCATATCAAAAGCCTCCTGTGCAGAATAATTTCTCCCTAAGAAGAAAATTTCTCTCGCTCGCTTTTGCCCAACCTGCCTTGCAAGATATGCTGATCCATAGCCTGCATCGTAGCTAGCAACATCTGCATCAGTCTGTTTGAAGATCGCGTGCTCTTCGCTGGCCAAAGTTAAGTCACAGACCACATGGAGACTATGCCCACCACCAACTGCCCATCCTGGCACTACAGCAATGACAGCCTTGTTCATAAACCTGATAAGTCTCTGCACCTCTAGAATATTCAATCGGGCAATACCGTCTTCACCTTTGTACCCTGTCTTATCACGTACTCGCTGATCACCTCCAGAACAGAAAGCATAAATACCGTCCTTGGGTGATGGCCCTTCGCCAGATAATAAGACAACACCAATACTTCTGTCTTCTCTGGCGTCTACGAACGCCTCGTATAATTCAAACACAGTTTTAGGCCTAAAGGCATTTCGCACTTCGGGTCTATTGAAAGCTATACGGGCAACACCGTTAGATTTCTTATAGGTGATATCCTCATACTCTTTGGCTACTTTCCAGTCTATCATGGTCTAATCGTTTTTTAATATTCTTTCTATATAATGTTCTTTGACACCAAAGGTTGACTTCAGTTCATTTATACTTTTAAGATATTTGTTATCGCTTGATTTAGGGTGTCTCTTTTCTGCAATGATGAGAAGGTTTTTTGGTGTATGTTCACCAGATATAAATTCTACGATTTTCGTTTTGTATCCATAATGATTTAACATTAATGTTCTGATACTATCTGTGACAATCTCTGCTTGACGTTCTACAAGTATTCCATAACTACTTATGCCTAACAAGCTTGTGGGCATCGTCATAGATTTTCGAACCTGTTTATGACAGCAAGGCGAACAAACGATGAGTTGAGCCTCCGATAATATACCCTTGATGAGTACATCATCTGTTGCAGTATCACAAGCGTGTAGAGCAATAAGGATATCTAGCTGTCCACTGTGTGCATCAATTTTTCCTTGTTCAAAGCTAAGTCCTGAGTAGTTAGATTCCTTGCTTATGAGATTACAGGAATTCATAAGTTCTTCTCGCTGATCGACACCTTTCATTTCTACCTGATGATTCAATGTATTTGTCAGATAGTCATAGAGTGCAAAAGTGAGATAACCTTTTCCACAACCCATGTCTACAACTTTGTAAGTAGACTCTGTTTGTATAGTATGTAGATGTGGTTGTAGAATTTCTATAAACTTATTTATCTGTCTATATTTAGCTTCCTTTCCCTTGAGTAAGTGGCCTGCTTTACTCGTGATGCCAAGGTCGTAGAAGAATTTTGACTTAGGGGAGATTAATGTTTTCTTCTCTTTGTTGTGGGATAAGGATCTTTGCTTTTTGTTCTGATTTTTTGATGAGTTAATTCTATTTTTCTTTAAGTCCAGCTGGTGTATTTTATCTAGAGTCACTACCGAAAGAAAATAGAAATTATCTTGCAAATTTTTAGATAGTAATTCTAAGGCTTCTTCTTTACTATAATTTTTCGTGATGTCATTAGTTTGATGTCTATAGGTAAACTGGAGACGAAGTGAATTTTTAATCTGAATCGGTCTAATAATGATCTCTTTGAGAGTCTTTTCTGCAGTTGCTCTCAGTCCAGTCATTCTTAATTTGGCCAGTGTCGAATCGTCTAATGATTTTCCGATTATCTCCTTTATTTTGTTTAGTTGACTCAATTAATATTCGTTTGTAGTGGATCTATTGAATTATCAGAATGTTGCAATTCATTTTTCTGAATCCAAAGAACTGCATCAGTAAGATTAACATGGTGTTTGTCTATCTCATTCAGTAGTCCAGAAACGTATAGGCGGTCTCTTACAGGCCCTGAAGCCCCAGAAATATGTAGCTCTATACCCTTTGAGTCTAAGTCGGTTACAAGATCTTTTAGCATATGCATCCCTGTACTGTCTATATCATTTATGTGACTTGCATCTAAGAGTACATATTCTATCTCTCGATCAGTTTCATCTAAGATATTATACAATTGCTCTTTAAAGAAGGCAGCGTTACCGAAGTACAATTGATGATCAAATCTAAAAATTGTTATTAGGTCTATTAGTTGTGCTGAGCTAAATCTCTTAGGGTCTTTAAAATATTCTGTTCCAGTAACTTGACCAAGTTCTACAACATAAGGTTTAGAACTTCTGTAAAGAACCAACATAATGGATAGTGCCACTCCAGACATCACCCCAGCTTCTATGCCCAGAAGTATAGTTAAGACAAACGTAGCGAGCATAAGAGCCAAATCTCTCTTGTTCGTCTTCCATAGGTACAACGCTTCTTTGTAGTCAAATAAACTTAAGACGGCAAGTAATATTATAGCTGCTAATACCGCTTTGGGTAAGTAATAAAAGGTTGTTGTTAGAAACAGTAAGGCTACTAAAACAAGCATTGCTGATATGAGAGATGATACTGTTGTTTTCCCTCCTGTATTACTGTTTATAGCTGAACGAGAAAAACTACCGGAGGTCGGAATAGCTTGAAAAAAAGAACCGCCGACCTTAGCAAGGCCTAGAGCCAAAAGTTCTTGGTCAGGGTCGAGATTGTGATCTTTATGTTTTGATTCTAGTGCTTTGGCAATACCGATGCTCTCCACTATACCTATGATTGTCACTGCCAGCACAGTTGTTGTTAAGATGTTGATTGTCTCCAAATCAAAATAAGGTATGGAGGGTGTAGGCAAGCCAGCTGGCACCTCACGGATAATATCTATCCCATAACTTTCAAAACTAAATAGGTAACTGGAGACAGTCGCAATGACTAGTGCTAACAAGGCTCCAGGTATTTTAGAACTTATTTTCTTAGCTAATAGAATAAAGGCTAGAGAAACAATCGTAACTGTAAGTGTGGGTAGGTGTATGTCCCCAATATTTTTGAGGAAACCCCACATATTGGCTAGTGTGCTTTCATATTGTTCTAAGTCTAGCCCTAGAGCATCTTTGAGTTGGGAAAGGACAATAATAATTGCAGCCGCTGAAGTAAAACCGGCGATAACTGGATGCGACAAAAAGTTGGCTAGAAATCCAAATCTACAGATGCCAATTATAATCTGAACAATACCGACTAATAAGCCTAGAGTAATGACTAAACTGATATACTGCTCAGAACTGGGAGCCGCAATTTTACTTACTCCTGAAAACACGAGCAGTGCACTTACCGCTACAGGACCTACAGATAATTTTGTGGAACTAGCATATAAAGCATAGATGATCAGAGGTACTAGTCCAGCGTATAGACCATAGATTGGCGGAACACCTGCAAGAGAAGCATAGGCCAGTCCTTGTGGTATGAGTATAGTCCCTACAGTCAAGCCAGCTAATAGGTCATCTTTAAGATCTTTACGTTTGTATGATCTTATCGTATCTAAAAATGGGAAATGTCTTGTTCTGGAATTTTTCATCCACCAGTATGATCAGAGGTAATTACCCAGCGACCATTTTTATTTTGCCATATAAGATTGAAATAACCTGATGGTTCATCTTGGGATCGAAACAAAGTGTATTTGCCTATCATATATGCCGACTCGGGCCCTAAAGGTCTTAACTCGATAATTTCAAATGCTAACCTTCCCATAGTCTGTTTATCTGGATAGCTTTTAACATAGTTATCGAAGGTCTGCTGCCACCCTTTAGTTACACCTCTACTTCCTACAAACGTCAAATTTGGACTGTTCCAATAGTGGTGCATAAAGTTTTCTATAGAGCCCTCATTCCAAGCTGCTTCTTGCGATTTCATATTAGCCCTGATTTGCTGCAAATCACTAGAACTGGCTATTTGGGAGGTTTTACAACCAGTTATTGCTAACAGACTGACAATAAGTAATATTCTATAAGGCACTGATTATCTGATGTTTAAATATAGAAATTTAGTGTATTAGAACGAAGATACAAACATCGTATCAAAAGCAGGTTAATCCTTAATCTTGGTGGATTCATAAATGTCGCAGTAGGAGCTTAAAGAGTTATCGTTAACCGTATAATTTTAAACTAATTCATAAACGGTTATATTTAACTAGCCTTATAGTTAATTAAAACGAATCCTAGTCTATTTATGATATCTACAGCTTCGAAGCAGATAATTGCCATAACCTTTGTCATTGTTTGCTTTTGCTTCTCAGAGGCTGTCGCAAGACATATTGTGGGAGGAGATGTTACTTACCAATTTGTTAGGTATAATGCGGATTCCACTCTTGTTACCTACGATATCATTTTCAATATTTATAGGGATTCTGAATCAGGTGGAGCTCCGTTTGATGACGACGCGAGATTCGGTGTATATCAGCAGCAAGCTGATGGTTCTTGGGAACATATATTTACTACGGATAGACTTGATCACGGACCTATAGATCAGATTCCAGTTATTGACGACCCGTGTAGAAGAGAACCTGATGATGTTGGGGTACAAGCGACCTTCTATGATTTTAGAATTACTCTCGAGGTTAGTGAATTTGATTATATGGTTGTCTATCAGCGTTGTTGTAGAAATAACAACATTGCTAATCTGATAGAACCCGAAGCAACGGGGGTTGCCTTTAATGTGGTTATCAGCGCAGCAGCCCAGCGACTTGGTAACAGCAGCCCTGTATTCGAAGAATATCCTCCCATCTTTGTATGCGCAGGTTTTCCATTAGATGTTGATGTGTCTGGTTCAGATATAGATGGTGATTTTTTGAGATATAGCTTTTGCCTGCCGTCTGCTGCAGGTGGCAGAGGAGGGCAGGGATGCGATGCAAGTACCTCGCCCAATCCTGATTTTTGTCCACCGCCTTATGATTCTGTTGTCTTTAGTGCTCCTTACACAACGGAGGTCCCTATGGGTGGTGATCCCGTAGTATCGATTAATCCGTTCACAGGGTTGATAACCGGAATACCTGATATGCAAGGTCAGTTTGTATTAGGGATGTGTATAGAAGAATTTAGAGATGGTGAGCTGATAGGGAGTGTGAGTAGAGATTTTCAATTCAATGTATTGGAATGTACTAAGGAACTAACTGCCTCACTAAAAGCAGATGGAACGGTAGTAGGGACGGCCAATGGTGCCAATCAATTGGTTAATGTTATTAAGGCTTGCGGCGATAGTACAGTGTTTTTCGAAAACCAAAGCTTCGGAGCACAATTGAGAGATTTTACGTGGGAGATACGAGATTCTCTTGATAACATAGTTTTCACACGATTTGATGTAACGCAAAGCAACTTTAGTTTTGATTTCCCTGAGCTGGGTTTTTATACAGGAACCTTGATCGCCAATGAAGGTACAGAATGTCCTGACACAGCTTTCTTCCGAATAGAGCGATTGCCAGAGATGCGTACAGAATTTGAGTATGACACCAGTTTTATGTGTTACCTAGGGCCAGTACAGTTTACAGATATGACTTTTGCAGCTCAAGCCGATGTAGTAGAGTGGAATTGGGATTTTGCTGATGAAGGTAGGTCTGATTTACAAAATCCCGAATTTGAGTTTGATGATCGTGGTTTCAAATTGGTAACGTTGATATCAAAAGATACTAACGGATGCATAGATACGATGGAAATAGTTGTTAATTATAATCCACCACACGATAGTATTTTGACCGAGAATATTGAGTTGGAGTTTTGTTTTGGTGAGCAGTATGATTGGTATGGTGATACTATAACTACTGATGTGATGATGGATCAAATTATAACCTATTCTGCAACGGGTTGTGATTCAGTCAATACAAATATTGTTACAAGATTTAGTACAGAGCCACAGGATGTATTTGTCAATCCAGTGCTTTGCCCAGGTGAGGTTTTTTCATATTTAGGTCAAGACTACGCTATACCAGGTGAGTATACAGATGTGACTGCTTCTCAGCGATTTGATTGCGATAGCCTGTTTCATTTTATCAATTTGCAATTCGATACCTTACCTATCATAGAATTCGATAGTTCATATATTTTTATAGAGGCTTTTGAGGATTTCAGAATTCCAGTCTCTATAGATAGACCATTTGCTCAAGCTTCTTGGTCACCTGCTTTCGGCTTAGATTGCACAGATTGTCCTTCGCCTACTGTCAACCACAATATAGATGGGCTGTATACTCTAGAACTTGTTACAGATGTAGATTGTGTTACAACCCGTGAGGTCTTTCTAGATTTTGTAGCTATCCCTGATCAGTATTATTTTCCTACAGTCGTGAGCAACAATGCGCTCAGCGGGCTTAATGATAAGTTTTTTGTTCAGACTGTGGATTGGGCAGGAGAGGTCTTATACGATATAGATATTTACGATAGATGGGGTGGCCTTATGCACACAAGAAGAGATATCCCAGTAAATGATCCTTCTCAAGCGTGGGAGGTTCGTGATATGACGCCAGGTGCTTATGCTTACACTGTTACGATAAAGGAGTTTTTTGAGTCACAGTTTTATACCGGTACGATAACCGTGGTAAAATAAATTATTCCCTAAGGTTCTGCTTATATCTTCTTAGCTTGGATGTTCATTACGATGCCCTGTGGATGATATAGCCCTCAATTTTAACCAGTCTAGTCTTGTAGTAATGAATGTCACCTTGGCGTTCATAATGTTTGGTATTGCCTTAGATTTATCTTTTGAGAAGTTTAGAGGTGTGCTGAAGACACCTCGAAAAATAATAGCAGGTCTTATAGGTCAGCTTATTCTTCTGCCTCTATTGACTTATGTATTGGTTATAATGCTCCGACCTGAGCCGAGTCTAGCCTTGGGAATGTTTCTTGTTGCTGCTTGCCCCGGTGGTAATATTTCAAATTTCATCTCTTCCTTAGCCAAGGCCAATGTTGCACTCTCTATCTCCTTGACAAGTATAACTAGTCTACTTGCTGTAGTGGCTACACCACTAAATTTCGGCTTTTACGGTAATCTCTATGAACCCACTCATCTTATAATGCGTGAGATAAGCTTGGATTGGATAGAAGTCATCAAGACAATCTGTATGATTATCCTAGTGCCAATCGTAGTAGGGTTGACGGTCAAGACGAAGTTTCCCAAGCTGGCATCTAAACTGGCTAAACCTCTAGAAGTCATTTCTATGGTCTTATTTATGTTGATAGTATTGGGTGCTCTTATCTCTAACCTAGAGCAATTTGTAGCGTGTATAGGTGGCATATTTTTGTTCGTATTAGCTCATAATGCTTTAGCCCTATTAACTGGCTATACTATGGGGTCTATAGTCAGCACTGAATTCAATGATCGGAAAGCTCTAGCAATAGAAACAGGGATCCAAAATTCTGGATTAGGACTATTGATTATTTTTGCATTTTTCGAAGGACTAGGTGGTATGGCCATCATTGCTGCTTGGTGGGGCATATGGCATATGGTATCTGGCTTTACACTAGCCTATATATGGAGAAAACGATAAAATCACTTATTTACATAACCCTCAAGAATATAGCACGCTTTGGTGTGTATTTATATTTCCGAGGCACTGAAAAGAATGGAGTACATCATCTACCCAAAGAAGGCCCAGTCATATATGCTGTTAATCACCAGAATGCCTTTTTAGATGCGGTTATCCTAGGAGCGCTCTCCCCATTTCCTACATATTTCATGACAAGATCTGACGTCTTTAAGCCACCTTTCGATTGGTTTTTAGATGCATTGAAGATGATGCCTATCTATAGAATTCGAGATGGTTATTCTTCATTAACTAAGAATGATGACATCTTTGATAATTGTTCTAGGTTATTAAAAGCCAAGCAAGGCTTACTGATTTTTCCAGAAGGTAATCACGGTCTAAATTATTATCTGAGACCATTGACAAAGGGTATGGCTAGGATAGCTCTACAATCCCAAACCCAGATCGATGAACCCATCATAATAATTCCAACGGGTCTTAACTACTTTGACCATTTCAATTCTGGTAATAAACTTGTGATAAATTATGGCAATCCCATTAAAGTCACCGACTATATGGAACGCTACAATGACCACCCGCAAAAAGGATTACGTAGCATAACAAAGGATGTAAGTGCCGCAATGCAAAAAACCTTAATTATTCCAACAGAGGAAGAGAATTATGAAGTCCAAAAATATATCTTCTCAAGGCGCAATGAGCATCTCAATTCTGAACAATTGCATCAAGGCAGGAATGATATAACGCTAACACAATCGGATAAAACTTATCCAATACTTGGATTCATAGGACGTCTGTTTGGTGTTCTCAATTTTCCGGTTCTCTTACTTTGCCATTGGATATTAAAGACGAAGGTTAGTCAAAAAATATTTACCAGCTCAATAAAGATTGCTATGGTCATCATAGTCTTTCCTATTTGGTTAATGCTGTGTTTTTTGGCAGTTGGTTTTGCAGTAAGTTGGACCTGGGCTATTATTTTTCTCTTGCTCCAAATAGTAACATTGATTATCAGACAAGAACTTGTAAGACTTAGTAGATAATGGAAAAATTAATTACTGAATTTGTAGACCTGTTGGGAAGTGATAGAGTACTGTCAGGGAGTAGATTAGCTGAGTCCTATAATCATATCTGGACGATGGATAAGCCGCTTGTAGCTAAGGCGCTTTTGTTGCCTATGAGTACCATTGAGATTTCTGAGATTATGAAAATTTGCTTTCGACATAATCAACCTGTTATGGTCTTCGGTGGACGTACTAATCTTGTAGGTGGTACTGAAACTAAGGGGGAAGAAGTTGTCATTTCTATGGAAAAACTCAATCAGATTACAGAATTGGATACTGTAAGTAGAACAGTGACAGCGGAAGCAGGTGTGATTTTAGAAACCTTACATAAGAGAGTAGGAGAGTCAGGTCTTATGTTTCCTCTCAATTTTGGAGCTAAAGGCTCTGCTCAGATTGGTGGTATTATTGCTTCTAATGCGGGAGGACTTAGAGTATTTCGCTATGGAATGACGAGAAATTTGGTTTTAGGTTTAGAGGCAGTATTGGCAGATGGAACTATCGTATCTTCTCTTAAGAAATTGATTAAGGATAACTCAGGTTATGATCTCAAGCAACACTTTATTGGCTCGGAAGGGACATTGGGTATTGTCACGAAAGTTGTATTCCGTCTTTATGAACAACCCCAAAGTCGAAACTCGGCACTGTTAGCTGTCAATGATTATAGTAAGGTTGTCCAGCTATTGAAATTTATGGATGGCGGCCTTGCGGGTACTCTAAGTGGCTTCGAGTTAATGTGGCCAGAATTCTATAGTGCCGGTACATCTCCACCCGCTGATCCCAAGCCTCCTTTGCCACAGAGTTATGCTTATTACGTTTTGATGGAGTCCTTGGGTAGCGATATTACTACTGATCGTGAACGCTTAGAAAGTTTGCTTGCACAAGCTCTAGAAGAGAATTTGATGGAAGATGCCGTCATTGCTGACACACAGAGTGACTTAGACTGGTTCTGGAAAATAAGAGAGGATGTCCACGCTTGCGTTTCTAGATCCGATTATGATCAACACTTTGATATCAGTTTACCTATCGATCAGATAGGACAGCAGATTGGACAAATAAGATCGCAATTGTTGGAACTAGAAGGTGTAAATGAAGTCTATGTATTTGGACATGTTGCTGATGGTAATATTCATCTCATAGTAGATAAGACTAATGACTCAGATAGACTAAAAGAGCAGATCAATCAGATTGTCTATAATCCCTTGAAAGCTATCGGTGGCTCAGTATCTGCTGAGCACGGTATAGGGTTGCATAAGAAAGCTTACTTACAACTTTGCCGTACGCCTCAGGAAATTGCTCTTATGCAATCTCTCAAGAAGACCTTTGACCCCAAAGGTATTTTGAATAGAGACAAGATTATTGACTTCCCCACTTCCTAAAAGCACTATTTTTGCGCTATGATAGATGGTTTGATAGATATTAATGTAAAGGACGAAACAGCGCCGTTAGAAGCTGTTATCTTAGGAACAGCACGAGATCTAGGGACGCCTTTTCTCAATTTTGTCAACCCTGATATGTGGGAAGGTGATTATGCTCCTAAGGCAGATATGATTACAGATCCTAAGTCTCGAGAGCATCTGATGAAGGGCTCTTATCCGATAGAGGCGGATTTAAGAAGAGAAAATGATCACTTTGCTCGTGTTCTTGCTAAGCACAATGTAAGAGTATACCAACCGCAAACACTTCCTCGAACCAATCAGGTATTTACAAGAGACATCGGATTTGTTATTGACGACATCTTTATCAAATCTAATATGGGTACAATAGAACGTCAATCAGAGTTCTTTGCTATACGAGATATTGTCAGCAGAGTAGCACAAGAAGTTTTTTTTCCGCCTAGCACTGTGAAGGTAGAAGGTGGGGATGTGATGTTGGGCAAAGACAGAATATTTGTTGGGCAGCCAGCTAGGGGTAGCGAACGACTCAGATGTAATCGTACCAATGAGGCGGCCATAACTTACCTGCAAGCGAAGTTTCCAGATCGCGAAGTGATATCTGTACCGCTTCATAAATCAGATAAGTATGCTAAGCAAAATTGCCTTCATTTGGATTGTGCTTTTCAGCCTATTGGCGGTGGCAATGGTTGCATCATATTTGAAGATGGCTTTGAAAGTAGATCGCAAGCACGTGAGCTAATGGAAATGTTTGGTGGTGAAAAAAATGCCATCAAGATCGATGCTCAGCAGATGTACCATATGAACAGTAATATTTTTTCTATCTCGCCTGAGGTCATTGTTACTGGAGACAATGAAGAGGAGTTTGGCGATGTCAATGCACAGCTCGAAGCACAAGGTTATACCTTGGAAAAAATACCTTATTCTGAAACGGCTAAGATGGAAGGATTATTAAGATGTAGCACACTTCCGCTTAGGAGGACTTACGGATAGTTTAGATAAGAATCTACTCTTTCGGAATATGTTAATTCTAGATTAGGCTAAGAACTCAGTTAGAGATTAAGAACTAAGAGGCTTTTTGTACTTCTTATAATCACAATGGATTGTTTAGTGCAGATTTAGATCTATTACGAAGTTATTGATCCTCAGTGGTTGGAAACTTGATACAAGTTGGAAGAGTAGAGTGTTCCCTAAAAAAAAGCGTCCCCACATCGACGAAAATGTGAGGACAATGCCTTATTCAAAGAGTAGCCCGTACGGGATTCGAACCCGTGCTACCAGGATGAAAACCTGGCGTCCTAACCCCTAGACGAACG
>CALBWK010000056.1 GCA_937969415.1 uncultured Saprospiraceae bacterium
GATTTTGTAAAAGATATGCAAGCTTTTTCGGTATTTTTTGGGCTAACCAAAAAGAAAGCTTCTGTGTTGAGCTTGACAACACTTCTACTTTTTGTGATATTTTTAATTTGGCTTATTAAATTGCGTATGTAACCGAAGCAGAATAAGTACATACTTGATTATCTACTTTTTAAGTGGCCTTTTTCATTTTAGATTCTGAGGGCTTAAATTGCGTTAAGAACAGGGTTTTGTTTGAGTCGAAGACGAGTTAAGCCTGTTTAGGAATTTAAGTTTTCAGAAACGTTGAGAAATGAAACCTGCCTTGAATTTTTTGGTTCGTTTTTGTTTCAAGACAAAAATGAACGCCTTGCCGGCGAGGCAAATGTAAAGGCAATAGAAAGTTTGTGTTCTATAAAGACAGAAAGATAAACGCAACGACTCTTTAAAGTTTTGTTTCGAGCCTAGAAGGCTGCTAAACAATCATCTCTAAAACTCACTACTGGTATGAAATTTCACTTCAGGGTGATTGTCCTCGGCCATCTTCAGTGTCCAAGCAGATTCTGCTAGATAGACCAGCTTTTCATCTTTATCGACAGCAAGATTTTTCTTTCTCCTGCCTTTGAGTTCTGTGAGTGCAGAAGGATCATCCGCACTGACCCAACAAGCCTTATGCATAGGCACGGGTTCATAGGTGCACTTGGCACCGTACTCGTGCTCGAGTCTGTACTGGATGACATCAAACTGTAGGGCGCCCACTGTACCGATGATTTTTCTATTGGTATCGAGTTTGGTAAACACTTGAGCGACGCCTTCGTCCATCAACTGGTCGATCCCTTTGTAGAGTTGCTTCGACTTCATTGGGTCAGCATTGTTGATGTATCGGAACTGCTCAGGAGAGAAAGCGGGTATGCCTTTAAAATGTAAAGTTTCTCCTTCGGTCAGGGCATCTCCAATTTTGAAATTGCCCGAATCTGTAAGGCCAATTATATCACCAGGGTAGGCCGTTTCTACGATATCTTTTTTGGACGCCATAAACATCGTCGGACTAGAAAATTTCATCTTCTTTTGATTCCGTACGTGGTAATAGTTGGTGTTTCTCTTGAAGATACCTGAGCATATACGGAGGAAGGCTATCCGGCTTCTGTGATTGGGATCCATATTGGCGTGGATCTTAAAGACAAAGGCAGTAAACTTGTTTTCGTCAGGTTCTATTTCTCGCTCTTCTGTATGTCGGGCAAGTGGAGCTGGCGCAATGTCCACAAAGCAATCCAACATTTCTTTGACACCAAAGTTGTTGATCGCCGAACCAAAGAAGACAGGATTGAGCAGTCCTAGCTCATAAGCCTCTTGATCAAAAGGTGGGTATATTTCTTGAATAGTTTCTATTTCCTCTCTAAGTTCTTTTGCAGCGGACTCACCGATTAATTCATCTAGACTAGGGTCAGAGAGATCAGAAATTTCTATCGTATCATCTAAGGTCTGCTTGCCATGTGCTGAGAATAATCTTATGTTGCCCTTATATATGTTATAGACACCTTGGAATCTTTGTCCCATCCCTATAGGCCAAGTCAGAGGGCAGGCCTTCATCCCTAATTTGGTCTCGATGTCATCCAATAGGTCGAATCCATCAAGACCCTCTCTATCCATCTTATTGATAAAGACGATCATCGGTGTACTTCTCGTTCTACAGACACCGACGAGTTTCTCAGTCTGTGCCTCCACACCTTTGGCCACATCGATGACCACGATAGCACTATCGACTGCGGTCAATGTCCTATAGGTATCCTCAGCAAAGTCCTTGTGACCAGGTGTATCGAGGATATTGATCTTTTTCTGTCTGTACTCAAAGGCCATCACGGAAGTCGCTACGGAGATCCCTCTTTGCCGCTCTATCTCCATAAAATCGGAGGTAGCGCTTTTCTTAATCTTATTGGATTTGACAGCACCGGCCACTTGTATGGCGCCACCAAAGAGGAGTAGTTTTTCTGTTAGTGTGGTCTTTCCGGCATCTGGGTGGGAGATGATCCCGAAAGTCTTCCTTTTTTCTATCTCTGCCTGTAGGCTCATGGATGATGAATTTCGATGCAAAAGTATTAATACCTTGCATTAGGCCTACAGATAAAGCGATAATTGAATCATTGTACAAAATAATGTACATTTGAATGTACAAAATTCTATATGAAGGCTATCACAATTTCAAACCTTCGATCAAGAATCAAGTATTACTTCGATTCTGTGATCAATTCCTCTGAAATCCTCATCGTCCCAAGGAATAATGATGACGAAGACCAGTCAGTAGTCATTATGTCACTGAAAGAGTATAACGCATTGCAAGAGACCCAGTATTTGATGTCTACGACGGCCAATAGAGATAGGCTCCTAGAATCTATAGAGCAGGCTAAGTCTGGAGCCACAAAAGAAGTGAACTTGGACGATATCGCTGAGGGATGAAAATCGTTTTCACTAAAAATGCTTGGGAGGACTTGACCTATTGGATTGAGAATGATATTGACCAGATAAAAAAAATCAAAGAACTAATCAATTCTATAAAAGCTACACCGTTTAAAGGGATAGGAAAACCTGAACCCCTCAAGCATCAATTAAGAGGCTATTGGTCTAGAAGAATTAATCACGAACATAGATTGGTGTATGAAGTATCTGGAGAGAAAAGGACTAACCAAACCTGCAAAATAGTGCAGTGTAGGTTTCATTATAAATAACTAAAAAACATAGTTAACTCTTTTATAGTCAACAACCAATTTCATCTTACTGTCTTATCGATCAAATGAAACAACTTTTCATAATTCTCATTTTACTGATGGCCTTAGCGCTGTTGCTCAAGTATGGTATGAGTTTATATGCTCCGGTCCTCACAAAGATATCAGGGGCCAAGACGATGGAAGATGTAGAGACGGCTCTCCTCGATAAAGTCTGGCAACAACTCCAGCCCAATCTCAGTGCGGCAGGCTTTGAGACTTGGCCTGAGGACCTCTATTATATCGCCTATAAAGAAGAGCAAAAACTCGAAGCATATGGATTGCTACACGGGGAGTGGAAATTGATCAAAGCTTATCCCTTTACAGTGATGAGCGGAAAGATCGGTCCCAAGCTCAAAGAAGGCGACCGACAGATTCCTGAGGGCCTCTATAAGATTGAATATTTTAACCCCAATAGCAGTTACTACCTCTCGATGAAAATTGATTATCCTTCTGCCTTTGATCAGCGTGTGGCAAAAGCGGACGGTAGAACTGATATCGGCTCTGATATATTTATCCACGGGAAGGCTGTGTCTATTGGTTGTGTAGCGGTAGGAGATGCCGCAATAGAGGAGCTCTTTATGTTGTCCTCTCGACTAGAAGCCAAGACGCATCAGGTGCTGATAGTGCCTTGGGATTTTAGAGTTAAGCCTGAGTTTCCAATTATAGATGAGTTGCCTTGGGTGGAGGAGTTGTATGAAAATTAAGGAAGGAGTTGATGAGTGTGAAGGCTCTGCACGAAGGCTAACTTAACTATGAAATATTAAATTTTGAATGATGAATTTTTTTCATCATTTTGCTTTTTTATTAAATTGCCTCTCTTGTCAGAATTAGGATTTTTAGGATTAGAAGATTTTAAGATTCTTTCTCCTTTTTCATTCAGACCGTAGCGAATCGAAGTGGATGACTGACTGGTCCGCAGGATTATTGGTCCTAAATGGACCTTTAAAAGGAAGGAACCGATTCATCAGAATCGGCGATGACTTAATGCCAAACATTACGAAATAACTTATTGAAATTTTATATCGTTCTGATTTATTAAGAGAAACAAAGCCGCATTTCTTATATCAATTTTCTCCCACTTTTTTTCATTGCCAAAAAAAGTTCGCAAAAAACGCTAGCCAAACAAAGGCTCTACACTGTGCCGCTCCCGCTACCCACTTGTGTTTGGCGGGCTCGGCGTCGACTTGATCTCGTCAGTATCTAGGCT
>CALBWK010000057.1 GCA_937969415.1 uncultured Saprospiraceae bacterium
GGTATTCTAACCAGCTGAACTACCAGACCGTTGCTGTAATAGCACTATATTTTTATTTGCTTAGGTAAATTTGCGGTCTGGACGGGACTCGAACCCGCGACCCCCTGCGTGACAGGCAGGTATTCTAACCAGCTGAACTACCAGACCTTTATCTTTCGGCTTTTTCAGCGACCCCAAAAGTAAGGAGGTTATATGGGATTAACAACAAAAAAATCACCTCTATATGAAGTATTATTCCTTATCCACGATTCACTCAACTACAATACTGATAATCAACCAGTTAGGCAATATCAATGGTGCCAAACATTACAATTAGGGTTATAATCAAGTGATATGAGGGATACCTGATAGGCTATTAGTGCCAAAGAAGATTAGGCTACACTTAATGAGCGCACTTTCTCCTTTTGTCGTATCAGTCAAACAACAAACGACCAATCCCCCTACCGTCC
Source organism: uncultured Saprospiraceae bacterium (assembly GCA_937969415.1). GTDB lineage: Bacteria > Bacteroidota > Bacteroidia > Chitinophagales > Saprospiraceae > RFSX01. The sequence continues at coordinate 450 of CALBWK010000057.1, forward strand.
CCTCAAAAACTTAAGATACACCCCCAATTGCGCATGGATCATCTTAGTATCGTAATACTTACTGACTCGCCAGGGATTAACAAGAGCTAGATGGGCACCTAGGGTTTCGTTGATTTCTGTACGCAAAGTAATTTTAGGATTAATGGGGGCCGTCTTTTGCATAAAATTGGCCAAGGTGACACTCGTATTTTCTAAGGGGTAGAATGTAACAAAGGGCTCCAGAAAGAATAACTGATTGATGCCATTATTCTTAGATCGAACGAGTAAGCCGGTGGTAACGTAATCATTGATACGGTAAGTGGCGCCAACAAAAAAACTGGTCTGTAATCGGGTCGTAAAGTCAGCAGAGCGATGCGCAATGTCCAATTTAGCATATAGGGTATCCTCTAGATTGATGGTCTCTCCTGTGAGGTAGGATTGTCTGACATCAAAACCACTAAAGGATTCCTTGGTCTGCTCTTCTAGTATTTGTGTTTCGTTTTTCCACTTGATCACGCCTAGGTCCTCTAGCCTACCCATCAATCGAAAATTATCTGTCAGTTGATAACTGAACTGTGCCGATAGTCCTATACCCAGATTGCTCAGCAACCCGGCAGGAGAAATAGCGTTATCGCCCAAAACCACCTCGATACTGTCTATCGCTTGATAATCAATAGCACCACTAGACTGGACGAGAATATCCTTATCAAAATTGAACCCAAAAAAATTGTCCTCAAATCCAATGTTCAGACTACTGTTATGGGTATTGAGGTAGGCATTGCCAGTGTAGACATTGGCCTGTACACCCAGAACTAAATTGTCTTTCTGGTAATCAAATCCTAAGGCCCACTTATGGGTAGATGAAAATAATACCTGTGGATTGATATCGACATTATCATTGACCAAACTGCTATTGCCTTCCGTTACCAAGGTAAAGAGATGATTGGGGATAGACATACGTGTATCGAACAGTGCCTCGTGAAAAATCGAAAAGCGTAAATTCTGCATTCTATAAGACAACCCACCATAACTTACCCGCGCATTGAGTTGGAGATCAAAATCTTGTTGGCTATCAGCGCCGAGGGTTAGATCCAACGTTTTTGATTCTTCTACATAGAGATCACCATAAGTTAATTGAGGACTGATCATCGTCGTACTAAAACTCGGCAGAACCCAGGTCAACCGTTTAGGTCGTTCTGATCTGCTCAGCACAAATCTAGACTCCTTGATAAGGTTATGATCAAATAGAAGTTGGTCCTCGTGATAAGCGGACACAAACTGACCGTAAGATAGCTGTGCTGACAAGAATAGGAGCAGTAAGTATATATTTCTCATTGGCTCCCTTCTATCTAAGTATAGCACCTAGCTTGATATCAATTCCTTGATGATCATAGACCCAGACAAATTCATCCTCGAAGTCAGCAGTGGTTGTTATTAGCACACGCGTTAAGACTTTGCTGACTGAAGGAATCAGTGCGATATCCTCTTCGGAAATAGGAATACTATATATCTGTGATTCCAGATCAGCCAGATCGAGAAGTGGTTGGATGTTGGCGTCTACACTTATCCAATCATCGGCTTCGACCAGGGTAAAGAGGGTTTGGCCCTGCTCATCTAGAAAATATAAATTAACACCGACACCTATAGGAAAGCCGTTAACGAGACTTAAGAGGAGTTCTCCTGTCCCTTCGATCTGATCAAATTCTACTTCTTCAAAGCCTATTGTGTCTTGAAGTATGAGGTCATTGGCTCTCATCAACAGTGGCAACTCTACACTAGCATCTATCGCTATACGGCTATCTTCTGTATAGAAACCAGTGGTCGGATTAGGACCAGAAGTAATCGACAAATCCAGATCGTAATCAATCATAGAGGGCTTCTTATTAAAAAGGTCTATGACATTACTATTGGTTCCATCTATTTCTATACGCGTCGCCACAGAATCTCCAACCTGAGAAATATCTGGATAATTGAAGGCAATCCCTTGATTTAAGTCGTCGTACTCAAGCTGAAAAGTCTCGCCATCAATATTGGTAATATTGGCATAATTAAGCTTGAGCTCCGCAGGAATACCGATACTGTTATTGATATCAAATGAAAGACTAGGGTCAGACAAGTCAAGTCCTCCACTGACCCAACTGTCAAAAAAAGAAATGTCTATCAGGTCTTCGGTTGTCGGCAAAATAGCATTGCCAAAGACCCCTTCCAGAGAGGCAAATTCCAATCTGGGAAAGTGTATCTCAAAGTCAGAAATATTGACAAAAGAACTGCTATTGGTAAAAGCAGAGTAAGACAACTCTAAGTTTCCATCAGGAGTGTTTACTGTCCATCCTGACAAATCTAATTCAGCAGAAACCAATCGCTCATTGGGCTGAAGTATAAAAGATTGCGAATAGCTCCTATTATTCCCTGTATCAATAATCTCATCAATAGCTACTGTAACACTTAGAGTCTCATCAGTAGGATTGGTCAGTTCTAGAGACATCCTTGTGTCTTTAAAGACCCCTGTCCTGATATCTATATTGTAAAAAGGAATAGTAAAAGTATGTGCATTCGACAAAACAGAAAGAGTTATATCTCTCTCAGCTGGAAAAATATCTCCAACTGTTATCGGTGGTATCTGATCGCTATAACGCAGTGTCACCCTACCCTCTTGATCTGAAAGTACTTCCGTATTGTTGTCTGGATCAGCGCCTAAGTCTGCAATAAAAAAAGTAGAATTCACTAAAGGAACACCAATCTCTGGGTCGCCAAAATCTACGTCTTCTACATCAAATGGATCTACATTGTCACAAGAATAAATGATAACAGATAGCACTCCAAGTGCCAGCAATAAGCGAAGCTTGTTCATAATCTTTAAAGTTGTTTTGTTTTCTAACTACGTCAAGATAAGTGATTTTATGCAAAGAATATTGCCTCGCCTTGAGATAAATCGATTGTGTGTCGAAGGTGACATAAAGAAATAGACACCAATTGATAAAAATCTTTTGTTCCAAAAAGTATTACCTCACCGAATCGCCCATTTAGGATGCACTCCTTTTGTTCCCCTAAGCTTACGAACCAAATGATTACCAAACAATTAATCATTTGCCTCGCCGGCAGGCTTTCATTTTTGTCTTGAAACAAAAACGAAACAAAAAATTCAAGGCT
>CALBWK010000058.1 GCA_937969415.1 uncultured Saprospiraceae bacterium
TATTTACCCATACAGCGGCACGCCATCCAGATCGTGTGTCAAGATCTCCGTCATATAATCAAAGTAAGGTCTTATTGCCTTATAGGTTTTTGCAATTTCTTTGACCATATCTTTTCCCTTGGCTTCTTTGTCTGTGAACGATCTGAAAACATACATCGATTTATAACGGAGTAAGTCTATGTCAGGATGTTCTTTGTCATAACCCTTGGGAGCGGTCTTGAGCTGCTCGCCGAGAAGTTCTGCAAAGTTGGATTTAAAGGCCTTGCTCTTTAGGACTTTTCTGAGTGGGGTGGCATCTAGGGCGATGTTGTCTCTGATACGCTTGAGGTCAGCGGGATTGGGGTTGTAGAATCCACCACCCACCTTGGTGACGCCGGGGCCTATTTGGATATAATAGCCTCCACGTCTATAGTGCCCTTCACGACCCAGTGACATCCTGAAGGCCGTATTGTAAGGTGTTTTGTCCTTAGAGAATCTGACATCCCTATAGATTCTAAAGAGCTTCTTTTTCTCTATTTGATCAAATTTATTTAGCTCATTTTCTACCTCTTCTAGAAACGCCTTGGCTTCCTTTTGGGCCACTTGATAGCGGTCCTTGTTGGCTTGGAACCAATCCCTGTTATTATTAACAGTGAGCTCCTTGAGGAATTTAAATGAAGTATTGGAAATGCTGGCCATAGTCATCAGTTAGGGGTCATTTGTTAGAGTTGACCAAATATACTGACTTGCTGCACTAGATTTCATTAATTTTATTAGCCTAAAATGAATATGAATGAGACTTATTGCACTTGTATCTGCTTGTTTATTCAGCTTTCATCTAGCTGGACAAGCTAATCTAAACCTAGAGCTAGTCGCCAATGTACCCACAGCCTCTAGTGCCAATGACATCTGGGGTTTTGTCGATCAGAACGGAATAGAATATGCTATTGTCGGGACGGTTGATAACACATTGGTTTTTTCACTTGCGGACCCTTCAGCACCAGAACTATTGTTGACTATTGATGGCACCAATACCACTTGGCGAGATATGAAGTCTTGGGGCAATTATGTCTACAGTGTCACAGACAACACCTCTGATGGACTGACAATTTTAGATATGTCTGATCCGACGACTGCTATACCGGTGACGACATACTTTCCGACTTTCGAATTTGAAGGCGTAGAGTTGACCATTGTTAATGCACACAATCTATATGTAGATGAGAAAGGTATCTTGTGTATGACAGGTTCTAATGAATTAGATGGAGCACCTATCCTTCTTGATGTAGCAGCCAATCCGCTAGAGCCAGAGGTGGTCGGTTACGTGCCAGGCGAATATGCCCATGATATTTATATCAAAGACGATATACTCTATGCTTCAGAAATTTTTATTGGCCAGCTCAATATCTATGACATCACGGATAAAAGGCAACCGATTCAGCTAGGAGGTGCAGAGACTTCTTTTGCCTTTACGCATAATGCTTGGCTTTCTGATGATGGCACACATATTTTTACCACTGATGAAAGAAATAATGCCTTTGTAGATGCCTATGATATTACGGATTTCAATGACATCCAACGAGTATCGAGTGTCCGCCCTAGAAGAGATGGAGCAAGTGTTGTGCCGCATAATACGCATTACCATGAAGGCTACTTGGTGACCTCATGGTATGGAGATGGCGTCATTGTCATAGATGCCAACAAGCCTGATAATCTTGTGATTGTCGGCCGATATGATACCAATACCAATGCGTCTCAAGGCTTTGTAGGATGTTGGGGTGCCTATCCTTTCTTGCCATCAGGACTCGTTCTGGCTAGCGATAGGCAGTCGGGTTTGTATGTCTTGAGACCTAGCTATCCTCGTGCATCTTATTTCGAAGGTTGTGTCATCGATGGCATTACGGGTGCACCATTGACAGATGTGGATGTAAGGATTCCGGTTACGGATATATTTACGACGACAGATGCTACTGGCGTCTTCAGATCTGGCCACGCAGAGGAAGGTATGCAGCCTGTTATTTTTGAAAGAAATGGTTACCGTCAAGTGCAGATGAGTGTCGATCTTGTAGAAGGAGAGGTGACAGAATTAAAAGTGGAAATGTTTCCTGCAGAACTCATTAATATGACTGTATCGGTTCGTGATGCGGAGACTGGAGAAATGATTCCTGATGCGCAAGTCGAAATAGATGGACCAGGTTATGATTTTGATTTCCTAACAGATGATACCGGAGCCTTTAGTACTAATATCTTCGTAGGGGAGTATAACTTTACTATAGGTGCTTGGGGATATTTGCATAAAGTAGAGCAGATGCTTGTCCAGAACAATGAGATCGTCATCGAGATACAGCGCGGTTACCAAGATGATTTTTATTTTGATCTAGGGTGGGAGCTGCCAGAAGATACAAGTTGGGAGCGACTAGGCAATGATGATATAGATACAGACTTAGGCACGCAATTCTATCAGAACTTTGACCCGGAAAGTGACGAAGGCATCAGAACGCCAGCGATGGATCTGTCTACACTTTCGTTTCCTGCGATAAGTTTTAGTGCGAGGCTGTTTACGAGTGGCGCTAAGCTCATTCCGACACTGATCATCGGTGGAGAAAGAATAGCTGCACTGGAGATTGATGATACAGATTTCAATTGGCAACGCTATGAGATACACGTCTTTAATGCAGTGCCCGAAGGCACAGATTTATCAGAAGTATTTTTTGAGTTTGATCTCGAGTTGACCAATGGGCTAGACCTGTTTGATGTAGATGCATTCTTAGTGCAAGAAGGCCAGCCCTCATCGACTGAGGATATCGATGCTGCTATATTGTCTCTAGCACCTAATCCGACATCTGATCAGCTGACGATAAGTGCACATAATGGATCAGAATGGAGTTCTATAGAAATCAGAGATGTGGAAGGACAACTTGTCTCTCGTCTAGCTGGTTCTAATAACTCAGTACAACAGATTGATGTGTCTGGCTTAGAGGGAGGACTCTATTTGCTCAGTGCTCAGGCAAAGAGTGGAGCAGTCTACACTAGAAAATTTGTCAAAGACTAGAAAGTGATCTAGCGATAAAAAGTAATGAAAGCCTCCTGTGTGAATAGGGGGCTTTTTTGTGAACACGTATTGGAGGTGGTTGAGGCTAGGATGAGTGAAGGGGTGGTGGTTGTGGGCTTGCCGTATGGGTATATTTAAATAGTTATAGGGAATGTGTTAACTTAGGATTTTGTGTGGAGCCGACATATAGAAGAAATAACGGGAATACTAAGTGAGGAGTTCTGGTTATAAGGTAGTTACATGCAAGCTGAATGAAAAATCATCAATGGAAAATATAAAAACTGAAGAAACAAAAAGGCTAAGCAAAAAAGCAAAGAGTCTTACAGACACATTGCTTTTATCCCACCCTCTATCTATTCCCACCCACCACCCATTATTGGGAGTTCAATAGTTATCTTGTGAAATATAAAATAGTCTAATAGAAATGGAAATATCGAGCAACCTTATAGAAGAATTACAAAATAGACTTAAAGTTGGTAATAGAAGAGGCGTACACCTAAATGCAGTCCCAGGAAGATCTAGATAC
>CALBWK010000059.1 GCA_937969415.1 uncultured Saprospiraceae bacterium
GGATATATTCCCTTCCGCTTACTTCCAGATTCCCAAAGAATATAGGAAGCGCTGCACGTCCAGACCACTTCACAACTTGATAAAACCATCCCATCAGCCTATGTCCCTTCCTAATTGTTACGATAAAGGTGGAAAAATAGACATATAGATTGAATCTAAGTTCTGATAGCTTACTGAGTGCCTCATCCTAAAATCGTAATTTTGCAGCTTTATTCAACGAAATAGCACAGCAATGGGGCCATTCACTACGGATTATAATCATAGCAACGAAGCAGAACCGCATATCGCCAGATGCAAAGCCATACTCAAGAAGTATCCGCAGATCAAGCAATTGATGGGCCGTAACCCCAATACGATATGGTATGCTATCGGTATAGTTGTATTGCAGCTGGGAGTCGCATGGTTAGTGCGGGATCTGGCTTGGTACTTCGTACTGGCTATAGCTTGGTGTGTTGGCGCGTTTGCCAATCATGGCTTGTTTGTGCTGATCCATGAGTTTACTCACAACATGGTATTTAAGAGTCGACTGGCCAATATATGGGGAGGGATCCTCTGTGATATCCCGAATGCCTTTCCGAGTAGTGCAGGATTTAGAAAGTACCACTTGAAGCATCACGCCTTTCAGGGGCATTATGATATAGATGCTGATTTGCCTAGTAGATGGGAAGCCAAGCTCATAGGCTCTAATTTTGTAGGTAAGTCTATATGGCTCTTGTTTTTCCCTATATTCCAATCATTGAGACCACCACGCCTTAAGGAAATACAGTTTGCCAGTAAATGGGTGTGGATCAATATATTAACAGTTTTGGCTTTCGATATACTGATCTTATTAACTCTAGGGTGGGTGCCGTTAATATACTTTACAGCTTCATTTTTCTTTTCTGTAGGTCTCCATCCGCTAGGCGCTAGATGGATACAAGAGCATTTCTTAGTCGCTCCGCCCCAAGAGACCTATAGTTATTACGGTCCTCTCAATAAATTGGCTTTCAATGTAGGGTACCACAATGAACACCATGATTTCTCGTATGTGCCATGGAATAATCTGCCTAAGATTAGAGCAATTGCACCAGAATACTATAATACTCTTGTGTATCATACCTCTTGGACTAAACTCTTATTCCAATGGTTGTTTGATAAAGAGCTTTCCCTCTTTTCTAGAATACTCAGAAAAGATCGTGGTGGAGTCAAGATGACGGGCAACTCCGAAGGGGACTTCTTTGCTGGTATGCAGACCAAAGAAGCAGCGAGTACATAGTTAGGGCTTGTAAATTGTTACTTACTGTGCAGTGCTAATTAATTAGTGCATTCTATCTCCTCTAGGCGTGAGATTGGCTATGATTCCAGCTTCGTGTTCGAGGTATTCTTGCCATCTGACCTTTACACGGTCTTCGTCAGCATACTCCTTTGCCAAGTCTAAGAATAAGCGGTAATGACCAGCCTCAGATACCATAAATGAGTGATAAAAGGACTTGAGCTCATCCTCAGAGATGTGCAGGGATAGGAGCCTGAAGCGCTCACAACTCCTAGCTTCGATAAGGGCAAAGGTCAGTAGTTTTTCAAGTAAGCGGTCATCTTTAGAGCCACCAGATTTTTGGAATTTAAGCAGCTGATTCACATACTCATCTTTCCTTTGGGGACCTAACTTGAGGCCTCTATTATCCATCTCACGCAGTACTTGTCGGAAATGACCCCACTCCTCAGTGACTATAGGTGCCAGTTCTCTGACCATCCTTTCTTTTTCAGGCCAGCCTTGGATTAGGGTAATACAAGATGTGGCTGCTTTCTGCTCACAGTAGGCGTGATCAGTTAATATCTCTTCTAGACTTTTTTCTGCTAGATTGACCCATCTAGGATCAGTGGGTAGTTTTAGTCCTAACATCTTAATCTATACAATTCATTTGATTCTTGAGTAAGTCGATATTTTGGATTTCGTACTCCTCCACACCTTCTTCCCATAGAACTGTTATGGTAGAAATACTTGTTTTCTTTAGAGCCTTAATATCGTCCTTGTCCAGAGCATAGGTGCCAGTATAAGAAGTACTTTTTTTACTCTTTCTGACTTTCCCTCGGTCTCTTGCAATATTCATTAGGTAAATGTGATCCCCATTGATAAGGTTCACCTTTATTTTACCGTCCTTCTCGAGATTGCCGTAGTTATTTTTGGCTCGCTCAGAATTAATCTTGTAATCCAAAATGACAAAGTAGTTCTCATTGATTTTTTCGGTGTGGGCACGTGTTTCCATCAGATACTGATGCTTCATATACTTCTTGACCTGTGGGTGGGTATATACGAAGAGCGGTTTGGATTTAAAGATAATTTCGTCAAATCCTGTCTGCGTATTAAAGCCAGAGCGCTCCATTGTGCAATCTGAGCTAGCATTTTCTTGTGACATCTGTTTTTCATTCACAGCCTCAAACCAAGGAAAAGCAGTCTGAGCAAGTAGCAGAGTGTTAAAGCTGAAAATAGAGATTAAAACCAGATAAATCGTTCTTTTCATTATGCATAGATACTTAAATTATGCTGCAAATGCTTTATATCACTATCTTTCCAAACAGATTCAATTAATATGGAAAACACTAAGAAAAAAGGCATAATTCAATACTCTAGACAACTGATACTAATTGTTGGTGTAATAATCATCGGTGGATGTAGTCCTAAGGTAACAGAGCCTATCTCACCAATGTCCCCTAAGACACAGATTCAGACAAATACGATGAAGAAATATCCTGATACTAGAAAAGGATCAACTGTAGATGATTACCATGGGACGCCTGTAAAGGATCCTTACAGATGGTTAGAACAAGACACTGCCCAAGCGGTTGCGGAGTGGGTTGTAGAACAGAATAAGGTAACACAGAACTACCTCAGTCAGATTCCTTACAGAGATAAGATCAAGGCACGATATGCTGATCTTTTTAATTACGAGAAATTAGGTTCTCCGTTTAAGCGCGGACCTTATTATTTTTTCTTTAAGAATAATGGTTTGCAGAATCAATCTGTTATCTATGTTCAGGAGGGGCTGGAAGGCACACCAGAAGTTTTTATAGATCCCAATATATTGTCAGCAGAAGGTACCACAGCCATTAACCTGTTAGGCTTTTCTCCTGATCACAGATTTGTCGCCTACTCTCAGAGCAATGCAGGAAGTGACTGGCAGACAATCTATGTTATGGATATCAAGACAAAGCAGAAGCTCGCAGATGAGTTGAAATGGGTCAAGTTTTCTGGTGCTAGTTGGGATGGCAAGGGTTTCTATTATAGCAAGTACCCTGCACCAGAAGATGGCTTAGAATTAAGCGCTACTAATGATTATCACTCTGTGTATTACCATAAGCTAGGCACACAGCAATCAGAAGATGTTCTTGTCTTTGATAACAAGGATGAGCCTAAGCGGTATCACTATGGTGGATTGACAGAAGATAAGGAGTACTTAATTATCTATGCCTCTACGGGTACGGATGGTTATGAGACGCATTATAAGAAAGTAAGTGCGCCTGCCGGCGAGTTTACGGCTCTCTTCTCAGGATTTGAGAATAAGAGTGCTGTTGTCGATCATCAAGATGGCCGTTTTTTGGTGATGACAGATATAGGTGCAGCTAAGTATCAGTTGGTTTCTGTTCCAGTTTCGGCGACGGGTTCTGATCAATCTACTTGGAAAACGATAATTCCTGAAACCAAGGACTTACTTGATGGAGTAAATACTGGCGGGGGAAAATTATGGGCCAGTTATCTTAAGGATGCCAAGACTGTTATCAAGCGATTTGATATGGATGGAGGTAATGCGATGGTGGTTGACCTACCAGGACTAGGTAGTGCTTCAGGTTTTGGTGGAGCTAAAGATGATGACCATTTCTTTTATTCTTTTAGTTCGTTTACCAACCCACCATCTATCTTTAAGTATGATGTTGCGACCAATAGCTCGGAGCCATTTTTTGAGACAGAATTAAAATTTAATCCTGCTGATTATGAAGAGAAGCAAGTCTTCTATAAGAGTAAAGATGGGACAGAAGTGCCGATGTTTATTGTCCACAAAAAAGGTCTTGAACTCGATGGTTCTAATCCAGCCTATCTATACGGATATGGAGGTTTTAATGTAAATCTGACACCAGGATTCAGTACTTCACGTATGATATTACTCGAGAATGGAGGCGTCTTTGCGATGCCCAATCTTAGAGGAGGCGGTGAGTATGGAGAAGAGTGGCACGCTGGTGGTATGCTCCACAATAAGCAGAATGTCTTTGATGATTTTATAGCTGCCGCAGAGTACCTCATTGATGAAGGATATACACAAAAAGAAAAGTTGGCTATAGCAGGCGGTTCTAATGGAGGACTTCTAGTCGGCGCTTGTATGACACAAAGACCAGATCTGTTTGCGGCAGCATTTCCAGCAGTAGGCGTTATGGATATGTTGCGCTACCATAAGTTTACAGTAGGATGGGGATGGATTCCAGAATATGGTTCTAGCGACGATCCTGAGCACTTTGAAAACTTATTGGGTTACTCTCCATTGCATAATCTTAAGCCCGGTGTCAACTATCCTGCGACAATGATTACGACTGCAGATCATGATGATAGAGTAGTGCCAGCGCATTCATTTAAGTTTGGTGCTCAATTACAGGAGTATCATGTAGGGGATGAGCCAGTATTGTTGAGTATATCTGTAAATGCAGGACACGGTGCTGGTAAGCCTACCGAAAAAATTATTGAAGAGCAAGCGGATTTATGGTCCTTCTTTTTTAAGAATACCGATAGTCCAGTTATCTATAACAGACCTAGCAAGACAATACAACGGCCTTAGGTTTTTTGTTGACCTTAAATGAAATAGTTTATCGGAGCTTTATTTAACATAGGAGATTTTGGTGTAAGGTTGGTAGATATCATTGATGTGCTCATAGCAGCCTATCTTGTGTACTTTGTCTACAAGTATGTCAAAGGCACGGTTGCTGTCAATATCTTTATCGGAATTATCATCTTCTTTATACTCTATACTTTGGTGACAGAGTTGGATATGCGTTTATTGGGACTGATGTTGGGCTCTGTTGCGGGACTTGGTTTGTTGGGTATTATGATAATATTCCAGCCTGAGATACGTCGATTCTTGTTGATGGTCGGTGATAAGACACTGAAGAGTCGGTATGAGTTTGTCGATAAATTCTTTAAACAAACAGGACTTGATACTTCAGAAAATACTGAGAGATTGACGGAAGAAATTATAGCAGCCTCTACATCTCTAGGAAAGACGAAAATGGGCGGCTTGATGATCTTGACTAAAAATGCTGTTCCAGATCTTGTTAAAACAGGAAAGGAGTTGGATGCAAAAGTGAGCTCCATTTTGCTAGAAAATATCTTTTTCAAAAATGCCCCTCTGCACGATGGAGCAGTCGTTATCCAGAATGACAAAGTAGTAGCAGCATCGTGTATATTGCCTGTCTCGAGCAATCCAGACCTCGCTGATAATTTGGGCTTGCGACATAGAGCAGGCTTAGGCGCAACAGAGAATACTGATTTGCTGGCAGTAATTATTTCCGAAGAAAATGGGGAAATATCCTATGCGTGGGAAGGCAAGATTTTTAGGAACGTTTCTGTTCAAGAGCTGCGTCTCAAAGTGAGTAAGTACTTTTCTATTTTCGATTAGTTGCTTAGTTGCTTGACGTATTCAGAAGGAGTCATCCCTGTTGATTTTTTAAAGACTCTATTGAAGGAAGCCTTGGAATTAAATCCAGCCTCTGTTGCAATACCTAGCATAGACAGTTGCTCTAAAGTGCCATCGCTCAGTAGTGCTTTTACTTTCTCTATTCTATAGCCATTGACATAATCAAAAAAGTGACTTTCCTTGGCTTTCATCACTCGGGACAATCTATAAGCAGGGATCCCTGTCAATTTAGCCAATTTGCTGAGTGTCAGTTGTGGATCAAGGTAGACTTCCTTTTGTTCCATAACTTCCTCAAGCTTGATCATATCAGTTTCGGTGACGTTAACTTCGATAGTGGGTAGTGCCTCAGGTTCTTCATCAAAGAGTTCTACTTTTTGTATTTGAGGAAGAGGCCCCTTAGATGAGAACAGCTTTGTATATCGTATGGCAACTATGCCAAGTACGAAGAGATAAAGAGTAAGAAACGATACGGTATTGTAATCGTAAAGTGCCTCAGCCTGGGGGTTGATTACATTGTAGATGTATGAAAGCGTGGCAATTGTCCAAGCCAAGATAGCCCCTACAATAATGCAATTGAGCCAAGCCAAATTGGCCTCCATTTCGAAAGAATATTCTTCAAGAAATTTACGATTGTACTTCCTGATTAGGATGATGATCGCAATGATGTAGAATGGTGTGATTAATAACTTGACAAATGGATAGCCTAACTGTGAAGAGTCTAGCAGATGCATCCCTGACCACAAGGGCGCTGTAAAGTAGATAAAGAACCCAATAAAGGGTATGAAGTGAAGCCACTGAACGGCTTTGAGCTTAAAATTAGTTAATGTAACCGCCTTGGTATAGAGCCAAGTGAGCGGTCCATAGAGTAGAGGTATGGCATATACAAACTCTGATACATAGGGTATGTAGAATTGATCCGAGCTTCTAGCAAGTAAGAAGACATAGAAACAATTGATAGTCAACAGGGTGAATATGCCCCCCAAGAGATAGTCCTCTACATGCTTCTTTCTCTTCGATAACAGCAGAACGCTGAAGAAAAGAGCAAAAGCAGCACATATGACGAAGAGGTATTTCAAATGTCTAAGGTAGTTTGGGCTAATATAGTGTAATATAGAAAAGGATGAAACCTCTAATTAGTGTATGATAAATTACCTTTGTCCATCTATTCAAATTCAAGTCTAATGAAGAAAGCACTTTCCCACGTTTCGAAGAACAAAAAGCGATATCTCGAGGAACTCGTAGATTTTTTAAAAATACCTTCTATCAGCGCAGATCCTGCCTATGCTAAAGATGTCAAGAAGGCCGCTAGTTTTCTCAAAAAGAAAATGGATGAAGCCGGTATCGACAAGACTAAAATCTATGAGACAGCAGGACATCCGATAGTCTACGGGGAAAAGATGATAGATAAAGCTCTGCCTACAGTTCTTGTCTACGGGCATTATGATGTCCAACCGCCTGATCCATTAGAGCTATGGGATAGCCCCCCATTTGAGCCAGTTATTAAGAAAACTAAGATCCATCCGCAGGGCGCTATTTTCGCTCGAGGTTCTTGTGATGATAAAGGCCAGTTGTATATGCATGTCAAGGCCTTCGAAGCGATGAATGCTACGGATTCTGTGCCTTGTAATATCAAGTTTATGTTTGAAGGTGAGGAAGAAGTAGGGTCGGAGCATCTTGAAGCTTTCTGTAAGAAGCAAGCAAAAATGCTCAGTTGTGATATGGTGATGATATCAGATACTTCAATTATAGCCAATGATATACCTAGTGTTACTGTAGGACTAAGAGGCTTATCATATGTGGAAGTGGAGGTAACAGGACCCAATAAGGATCTGCACTCAGGTGTGTATGGAGGTGGGGTGGTGAACCCTATCAATGCATTGAGCAAAATGATTGCCGATTTGCACGATTTGAATGGGCACATTACGATACCAGGATTTTACGATGACGTAGTGGAGTTAGGTACGAGAGAAAGAGCTTCGATTAACAAGGCGCCCTTTAATCTCGACGCATATAAAAAAGGCTTAGGAATTAAAGAGGTAAATGGAGAGAGAGATTACTCTACCATAGAAAGAACAAGTACGCGACCTACACTGGATGTCAATGGCATCTGGGGCGGATATATTGGAGAAGGTGCAAAGACCGTCCTTCCTTCTAAAGCATATGCTAAGATCAGTATGCGTTTGGTGCCAGATCAACATCCTGATAAGATCACTAAGTTATTTTCTGATCACTTTAAGAAGATAGCACCACCGGGTGTGACAGTTAAAGTAACACCACATCATGGCGGATTTGCGGCAGTGACACCAACCAATACTGTCGAGTATAAGGCTGCTGCGATGGCGATGAAAGAAGCTTTTGGAAAAGCACCTATTCCTGTACGCGGAGGTGGCAGTATTCCGATAGTGGCAATGTTTGAAAAGGTCTTTGGCGTGAAGTCTATTTTGATGGGCTTTGGTCTTAATTCTGATGACATCCATTCACCCAATGAGCATTATGGATTATTTAACTACTATAAAGGAATAGATACAATACCTTTATTTTTTAAGCATTATTCACAACTGAAATCTGCTAAAAGCTAAGCCTAGATTCAGTTACAAACTTGATTATGAGAACTTTATTTTTTTCACTTTCTATATTACTATCAATAAACTTATCAGCGCAGATGGATACAACCAGTTATAGTGTAGGTATGATATTAGCCAAAAATCTAATGACCCAAGGCGTCGAAGATTTAGATGTAGATGCAGTCACAAAAGGGATGGCGGATATGCTGGCTAAAAAAGAGACAGCTGTTACAATGGAGCAAGCGACTACTAACTTTCAGACATTAATGAGAGAAGCTCAAGGCAATGCCCATAAAGACAACAGAGTTAAAGGAGAAAAATTTCTAGCTGAAAATGGACAAAGAGCAGAGGTAAAAACGACTGCTTCTGGCCTTCAGTATGAAGTACTGCAAGCATCAGATTCGACACAGAAACCATCGCTGACCGATAAAGTCAATGTTCATTATCATGGAACACTTATAGATGGGACAGTATTTGATTCTTCTGTAGAGAGAGGTGAGCCGATTTCATTTCCACTTAATGGTGTCATACAAGGATGGCAAGAAGGACTTCAGTTGATGACTGTAGGATCTAAGTACAGATTGTATATCCCTTATAATCTTGCTTATGGTGAGAGAGCAGCTGGTCCAACAATTGCGCCTTTTTCAGCACTTATCTTTGACGTAACCTTACTGGAAATCCAGTAATCAAATCATATACAGATAAAAGGAGCACCAGATTATTTCTTGTGCTCCTTTTTTATTTTTGTGCTCTTATACCCTTAATCTATCAATCATACTTAAAATGGTTTTTGACATTATTTCCGCTGTTCCAGAGTTGCTTGAGAGCCCTTTTTCTCATTCTATTATGAAGCGGGCGATAGACAAAGGCCTGATGGAAATAAATATCATTAACCTTAGAGACTACGGGCTAGGACCTCATCGTCAGATAGATGATTATATGTATGGCGGTGGTGCAGGTATGGTGATGATGGTAGAGCCTCTGGATAATTGTATCTCGGAACTTAAGTCTAAGTACACTTATGATGAGATCATTTTTTTGACTCCAGATGGAACAACTTATGATCAGAAGATTGCCAATAAATTATCCTTACACAAGCGGATACTACTCATCTTAGGACACTACAAGGGTATCGACCAGCGTATAAGAGATACGCATGTCACTATGGAAATTTCCATAGGAGATTATGTGTTATCGGGAGGAGAGTTACCTGCCGCTGTGCTTGTAGATTCTATCGGAAGATTGTTGCCTGGTGTACTGAGCGATGCTGCTTCGGCTTTGAGTGATAGCCATCAAGATAATTTGTTGGCCCCGCCTGTCTATTCTCGACCTGCTGAGTACAAAGGTGAAGTGGTGCCAGCAGTACTGCTTTCAGGACACGATAAAAATATCGAGGACTGGCGTCAAGCCCAAGCTGAGCAAAAGACTAAAGAACGCCGACCAGATTTATTTGAGAAAGAATAATTGTTCCTTAATTTAGGAATATAACTGCCCACAAAATCAGTCCCCTTAGTATCAAGGCCCCATCAAGTAAGCCACTGAAATAATAATCAGAAGTCTTGCCTCTACTCAATTTTACCAAGGTGAATGTCAACAAATTGATAACGCCAATTGCCAATAACCAATCAAGACTCAAGCCTAAAAGCTCTCCTGCTCCAGCAAAGTAAGCCAGACCAACACAGCACCAGCCTACAAAGAATAGTAGATAGCTCAGGTTGTAGGCTTGTTGGGCACCTATGAGTTGTGGAATGGTTTTCAGTCCTCCATCTATACCTAAATCTCTGACATCAAATGGAATAGTGATGGCCACCATAAAGCAAATTTTTTCAAAGAAGACCAGTATAAGTGGCAAGCAAATTCCTTGCTTTATAAGTATAGGTAATACAGCCAACCCTGACCATACTATCGCGATAAGAACAATCTTTATGTAATGAAGGTCTCTAAGTCGAGCACCACCTAGTAAGGGTAGTGTATAGAGGATAGAGATCAGTCCTAAGGGCAGCAAGCTGAGAATAATTTGATATGACAACTGAGGTAGTAGCCATAGCATTCCTACCAAAGAAATAGCTGTATAGACCTGAAGATGATGCCTGTAGGTCTTGATAACCTGGAAGCGCCCTTGCTCAGAGACTGCTGCAAGTTTTTTTATGCCTATGATTCTATGTGTAGAGTAGATCAATACTGTAGCTAGAAATACAAAGCCAAGGTAGACAGCATCTACATTTTGCCCAAGTAACCAGAATCCTTCTATTGTAAAAAATACTGCACCACACGCAATGTGTAGACTGCTATAGATATAGAAATTGAGCAGTTTTTGAATCCAGGAATATTCTTTTTTAGAATTTGAAATACTTGAAATCGTGATTTTTCTTAATACTCATTAATGTCTGATAGATCAGTAGAGTGACATTGGTTATGTCTTCCTGATGTGCCATTTCCACCGTCGTATGCATATACTTCAGCGGGAGAGAAATCAATGCAGATGCTACACCATTGTTAGAGTAGGCAAAGGCATCAGTATCCGTTCCAGTACTTCTACTTGATGCAGATCTTTGGAATGGAATCTTGTTCTTATCAGCAGCTTTTTCTATCAGCTTTATCAACTTGTTATGGACAGCTGGGGCATAAGTAAGGACAGGTCCTAGCCCAGCCTTCTGGTCACCTTGCTCTATGGCTTTCATAAGTGGCGATGAAGTATCATGTGTGACATCCGTTATGATGGCTACATCTGGTTTGATTCTGTTAGCGATCATCTCTGCGCCTCTTAGTCCTATTTCTTCTTGGACAGCATTGACGACATAGAGTGTGTAGGGTAGATTCTTTTTGTTGCGTTTGATTAATCTTGCAACCTCTGCTATACAGAATCCTCCCATTTTATTATCGAGGGCCTTACCTGCATAGTATCTATCATTAAGTTTCATTAGGTCATCTTCAAAGGTGATGACACAGCCTACGTGTACCCCCAGACTTTGGACTTCTTTCTTGTCCTTGGCGCCTACATCGATAAAGATGTTCTCGAGCTTAGGGGAGAGGTTGGCATCTTTACCTCTTCTGACGTGTATCGCTGGCCATCCAAATACGCCTTTAACTATACCTTTTGGGGTATGGATATTGACTCTTTTAGAAGGTGCTATGATATGGTCACTCCCACCATTTCTGATGACATGTATATATCCATCTTCAGAAATATGATTGACATACCAAGCAATCTCATCAGCATGCGCTTCTATGACGACTTTATATGGTTGTCCCGGATTGATTATACCATAAGCTGTTCCGTATGTGTCCAGTTCTACCTTATCTACGAATTTCTTTATGTAGTCTACCCAGACTTGTTGGCCTTCCCACTCAAAGCCAGTCGGTGACGTTGAGTTGAGATACTTATAGAGAAATTTTTCTGAATCTTTAGTTATGACTTTCATAGCATTATTGAGCCTTTTCTGACCAGGCTACAGGGTCTTTATTCCAATCTTCTAACAGAGATTTTTCCTCTGCGGTTATATAATTACTTAGTTCCGCTTCATCTAACAAGACTCGATAATTGGTTAAAGTCTCTAACGGAATTTTATTGTCATTGAATTCTTTTTTGGACTTTTCTAGCCCATAAGTAAATAGTGCAAGGACACCTATTACCTCTGCGCCAGCCTCTTTTAGTGCATCGCAGGCCGCTATACTGCTCATACCTGTAGAGATAAGATCTTCAATCACCAATACCTTAGCACCTGGCTTTAGCTCTCCTTCTATTTTGTTTTGTCTGCCGTGTGCCTTTGATTTAGAACGGACATAGACAAATGGCTTCTTAGCTATATCTGCAAGCAAAGCACCATGCGGTATACCTGCTGTTGCCACACCCGCAATCACATCTGCTTCTCCAAATGCCCACAGTTTATCATTGAGGCTTTGTTTGATAAAATCTCTAATTTCGGGGTGTGATAGTGTTATACGGTTGTCACAATAAATTGGCGATTTCAGACCTGATGCCCAAGTAAAAGGCTTGGTCGGACTGAGTTTTATTGCCTTGATTTTCAGAAGTTTAGCGGCAATTAAAGAAGCTACTGTGCTCATTAATTTATTTAAGATTCCAAATGTACAAAATATACATCAACGACAACTTGATGATACTGGCAGGAGAGGACGAGATTCACAATAAAGTTTCAACGAAGACAAGTCTAATCGCACCTTATACAGGTAAGACCAAGATGCTCCTTTCTTATATAGATATGTTAGAGAAAACAGATCGGTTTGATAAGATAGTCCTCTATTCTAGTCGACCCAAGAAATTGGTCAAAGACCTAGAATCGCTATATACCGTAATCAAAGCTGCAGGCGGGGCAGTAAAAGATGAATCTGGCAAGATTTTGATGATTTTCAGGAGAGGTCATTGGGACTTACCAAAAGGTAAGCTGGATAAAGGTGAAAAGAAAAAGGCTGCAGCAGTTAGAGAAGTGGAAGAGGAGACTGGGATAAATGGGATTGTTCTCCAATCCAAGATATTGACGACAAGGCACGCCTATAAGTTGAAAAATGGGCAGAGAGCCCTCAAAAAGACTTATTGGTACAACATGGAGGCACCTCATCAGAAATTGACACCCCAATTAGATGAAGATATACTGAAAGCAGAATGGCACGATCTAGAAGACGGATACGACTACGATGAGCCTATTTTTAAGAATATCTCAGATGTGTTAAATCAGATCGGAGTGCACAAAAAATATTAGATATTTTTTTAATATAATGCTGGTTTAGGTTATAGGATTAAGTAATTTTGCTTGTAATTGGCATTATGCCAGTTCATTCTATTACACATGATAAAGTTTGTGTTAAATGCTCAGCAGAAGAAGTGTTCGTGTTAAGGTTATGCAGTTCCTCTACTCTCTTGACAGAGATGAGACCCTGACTACCAAAGAAGTGGTAAAGGCATACACGGATAACATAGATGACAGCTACGAGTTGTTCTTGTTTTCGATCTATGTACTTTATAGAATTACAGAGCGATCTGTAGAAGATACCAAGAAGAGAAAAGCCAAGCATTTACCAAATGATTATGACAAGTCCTTCAAGGCAAAGCTCTTCACCAATCCTTTGATTCAGGATATTCACGAAAATAAAGTCCTTCAAAAAAAGTTCGAAACGCTTAAGTTCGAATCTAAGGTTAATGACGACTATATCCAGAAGATCTACGATGCCTTTTCTAAAGAAAACGCTTACAAGGAGTTTATCGCTAGTGAAGAAACAAAAGAGACCACATTAGAGTTGCTTCTAGAGTTCTTTAGATTCAATAGACAAAATGATTTCTTCAATGAAATTATGGAAGACAACTACTTCAATTGGGTAGATGATAAGTCTCTTATAGTTGGTTCTGTAAAGAAATACCTCAAAGCACTGCCTTCTGACAATAATGCTTCATTCAAGGATTTCTTTCCTGAAGATGAGACGGTCAAGGAATTTGGGCTTAATCTGCTAAAGAAGACGATCAAAGGTAAGAAGGATATCATGGGTCATGTCGTCCCTGTCTTGGAAAACTGGGATAGTGAGCGGTTGGCGGTAGTTGATACTATCCTTTTACAGATGGCTATCTGTGAGTTCATTGATTTCCCAACTATCCCAGGGAAAGTCACTATGAACGAATACGTAGAATTGGCTAAGAATTACAGCACTGTTAAGAGTAAGGAATTTGTGAATGGCGTCCTTGATAAATTACTCAAGGATATGACAGAGGCGGGTAAAATCGTCAAAGAAGGAAGAGGCCTAGAGCAAGATTCTTAAACAAAAGTGTTAAAAAAGCTCTTTTGAAGGCTTTTTAAGGACACAATTCCCATAAATCGGTGTTTCCACGGGTTATATGATCGAACTTTATTGTTGATCTTACCCAACATATCATCCTAATTAGCTTTAATATTGTTAATTAAGTTTTATTATTAAGAATTTTTGTTATGCGTAAAATAACACTTTCAGTTATACTCTTAGCACTAGTGGGGTTGGCGGGACTCTCTGCTCAGACGGTTGTACTGATTAACGGAGTGCCTACTAAAGTGGAGTTGAATGGCTCAGAAATAGTCAAAGTACTCGGTGTAGAGAACAATTATCTGGCAGGATATGCGACTGCACAGAATGACTATCAGACTGTCGATCCTACCACTAGAGCAACAATTGCAACTGCATCTGATAACACAGATCTGAATCAGACAAGCACTACAACTGCTAATGCTAGCACTACAGAGCCACAGGGAAGTAACAACGCATCAACAGCGTTTAGTGGCAATTATTTCAAGTTTGAAAGAAATTCAGCTCTCTTATCTCAACTTTCAATCAATGAGATCAAAGATTACGCAAAGAAAGTCACTACTGGGCAGGCATCATCAGTGACATTGCAGTCCTTTTACAGAACAAATAGTCAACGTAGTGAGCAGTTAGTCAAAAATAGATTAGATGCTTGTAAGAAGTACTTCGAACTTAATGGTGTTAGTGCTTCAGCAATAACAACGGAATCTATACCTAATGATAGACAATCAAACAAAGTTTCGATTACATTGCAATAGACATTAAAGATATAAATGATTAAAAGCCAAGGAGTTATGCTTCTTGGCTTTTTTTATATCATCTTAATCTAGACTTACTTCAATGCGTATATTTACGCTGATTATGGAGAAAATCATCATTCTTGATTTCGGGTCTCAATACACACAGCTTATCGCTAGAAGACTGCGAGAATTACATGTCTATTCTGAGATACATCCTTACAATAAGGAAATAGATTTTAGTGCTACAGATATTAAAGGCGTGATATTTTCTGGTAGTCCTTATTCTGTAAATGATCCACAAGCACTACAAAGAGATGTTGCCACTGTCCTAGATCACAAACCTGCGCTCGGTATATGCTATGGAGCACAGCTGACAGCTAAGCAATTTGGTGGCTCTGTAGAGCGATCAGATAAAAGAGAATATGGTAAGGCCACCATCAGAGTTACAGAGCCAGATCCTTTGTTAGAAGGTGTAGGACAAGAATCTCAGGTATGGATGTCCCACGGCGATAGTATTAAGCAGCTCCCAGATGGCTTTACGCTGCTAGCAGATACGACTTCTATCCCAGTAGCAGCCTATAAGTCAGACGAAGGAAAGTTTCCTAATCCAATAAGATGTATACAATTTCATCCGGAGGTGACACATACGCTAGAAGGGAGCAAACTTTTAGAAAATTTTCTAGTCCGCATAGCCGGGTGCAGTCAAGATTGGACGCCAGACTCCTTTATCGATTCCACAGTCGCCCAGATTCAAGAAACTGTCGGTACTGATCAGGTTATATTAGGTTTATCAGGTGGTGTAGATTCTTCAGTTGCGGCATTATTGATACAGAAGGCTGTCGGTGATCAACTCACTGGTATTTTTGTCAACAACGGTCTACTTAGACAAGGTGAATTCGAAGAGGTACTTGCGGCCTATGACACCCTTGGCTTGAAGGTCAAAGGCGTAGATGCCTCAGATCAATTTCTCGATGAACTAGAAGGCGTCTCTGATCCAGAAGAAAAACGTAAAGTTATCGGGCGGGTATTTATAGAAGTGTTTGAGGCAGAAGCCAAAAAGATGAAAGAGGTCAAGTGGTTGGCACAAGGCACTATCTATCCTGATGTCATCGAATCAGTATCTGTCAAAGGTCCATCTGCAACCATTAAGTCCCACCATAATGTTGGTGGTTTGCCAGATAAATTGGACTTAAAACTGGTAGAGCCATTGAGAACTCTATTCAAAGATGAGGTGCGGACTGTGGGCAAGACCCTAGGACTTCCTTCTGAATTTGTACAGCGCCATCCTTTTCCAGGACCAGGAATGGCCATCAGAGTCCTCGGAGAAATTACTAGAGAAAAACTTAGATTAAATCAGGCGGCAGATCATATTTACATCAATAAACTCAGATCATCTGGTTGGTATGATAAAGTATGGCAAGCTGGCACAATACTACTACCAGTCAAGTCCGTTGGAGTGATGGGAGATGAGAGAACTTATGAATATACAGTTGCACTCAGAGCGGTCAATTCTGTAGATGGAATGACAGCAGAGTGGAGCAAATTACCTTATGAGTTGTTAGGAGATATTTCTAATAGCATAATCAATCAAGTACAAGGCATAAATAGAGTCGTATATGACATCAGCACCAAACCACCTGCGACCATTGAATGGGAGTAAATTTATAACCCTTGTTGGGTTTTTATGTTTTTTGATTTTGGCTTCGTGCAACGGGTCCAAAAAAACAATGGATGATGCTCGTGTCGCTAGACCGACGAGTACAAGAAAGGCGACACCTCGACAGAGCAAAAGTGGTATAGGAAAAGTGGATACAATTAGGTGGACAGAAATAGATAGATCCAAAGAATATGAAAAGACAATAGAGGACCTGGAGCTAGATAAGAGAGGCCAATATCAAGTGGCTTTGCTCTATCCCTTTGGTATAGAAAATAACAATGTCTCAGATGCCAATAATCCTAAGTCTAGACTAGGTAGAATGACTGATTATTACGCGGGCACCAAGATGGCGTTGGAACAACTAGAGCAAGAAGATGTTTCCCTAGATGTAAGAGTTTATGATTCGGAATCAGGTAATTTCGATTCTAAACTACAGGGTTGTAGAAATGCTGATGTCATTATAGGTCCTATGGATAGAGGCCAACTG
>CALBWK010000060.1 GCA_937969415.1 uncultured Saprospiraceae bacterium
GCCCTAGATCAGGATACGCTAATTGTTACTGGTCTATATTTAAACAATTTACCTGACTCACGAGAAGAACATGAGCGGGGAGTTTTTATAGCCAAGATTGATAAGAATTATAATCTTGTAGATTATGACCTTATTGGGAAGGAGTATATGGGTAGTTCTATTACTGCACAGGGACACTTAGATGAGGATGGGTATGTGATTATCGGCTGTGGGGTCCTGGATAAACAGGACTATATAGACACAGGACTGACTAGGGGCTACTCTGTTATGATCAAGGTAGATCCTTCTACATATGAGGTATTATGGGAGACCCCCTTGGATTCTACAGTATTTACTAATTTCAGAGCACACGTCACAAAATTTGAAAACTCTCATCACTCTGATGGTTATGTATATGTGGGCAGGGGTCGTGAAAGGCCTACTGGTGGTGCCCAGTCTTTGATCTATGGTAAGATCAGCAAAGATGGCCAACAGATTTGGCATCATGAGTTTTTTGATCCCTATGCGAGTTCTATATCCGCTGTCGATGTATTAGCAACCTCAGATGGGCATTATACACTGACGGGTGCTCGTGTAGATAGGGGAGAAGGAGATGGCTTTACGACTTTTGTCCAGTTGATCTTGATGAAGTTTGATGAAGATGGTAATGTGGTCGAGATGACAACATCTACAAAGGATGAGCAGACTACTTCCTTTGCAGTTGTACCTAATCCTGCACAAGACGAGGTCACTATCCAGACGGGTATCTCGCAAGAGAAGCTGGTCTATGTGGTGGATATGGCTGGGCAGCTGGTATTGTCAGAGACTTGCCATACTGCAGATTGTACGCTGGATATCTCAGAGGTAGGCGCAGGCTCGTATACTGTCTTATTATCAGATAATAAGGGAGAGATGCTGGGTCGTACACCCTTGGTGGTAAAGCGATAACTGACTGTAAAACACTAAAATATTAAATACATAGAGCACTCGAGTCTACGGATTTCGGGTGTTTTTTTTGTTTAGATATGGGCTTAAATTTTTCATAAGTGGGATTTTACCAACCATCTTATATAACAACAATTTATCATATGTTGGCTTAGTATTTGCTTTGTTAGAGTTAACAACCTGTAACTATCTATCATCTATCCTACACGGATGTGTAATGTAGAAGATGTTGTTATCGTTATACTGAAAACCTGAGAACCTATGGCTACTACTATCCCTATTAGAAAGAAGAAGAAGCAAACAGAAAAGCAAGACAGCTTAGCCTTAAGTATCGTCATTCACTTATTGCTCTTGATGTTGATACTCTTTTCCTTGATGTCAGCAGGAGAGAAGAAACCTAAGCCACCTCAATTTTCTGGTATCCAAGTCGCTCTAGGTACACCACTGGCTGAAATTAAAACGCAACACAAAAGCAGTGCTGCGGCCCCTACTGAAGAAAAAGAAGTGCAACCCCCCAAGTCACAACCCACTGCCAAAGCACAACCTGCTAAGGCAGCTCCACCAAAAAAATCTAAAGCACAACCACAGAAGGTTGTTTCAGAAACTGTAACAGAAAAGGCACCCATAGTGGCCGTCAAGAAAAAGTCTAAGTCAACAGATGAGGCCGTAGAAAAACAAAAGGCTGAGAATGCCGCCAAAGCTGCTAAAGCCGCCAAAGAGAGAGCCGAAGCTGAGGCCAAAGAAGCTGCTGAAGCCGCAAAGAAAGCCGCAGAAGAGGAAGCCAAGCGAAAGGCCGCTGAAGAGGCCGCTAAGAAGGCTGCTGCCAAAAGTGCTGCCAAATCCAAGTTTAATAACATTATGCAGAATACAGATGCAGAACAAGGTGCAGCCTCGAAGGGCAATCCACTCGGCCACCCAGATGCCTCTGCACTCGAAGGCCTGTCTAAGGGTAAAGGTTCTGCTGGTGATGGTCTAGGCAATAGATCTTTATTGCATGCGCCGGAAATTAACGATAGTACTCAAAAACAAGGACGTGTGATCATCAATATCTGCGTTAATGGCAGCGGGAAAGTGATGTCAGCAGAGTATACACAAAGAGGCTCTACGACAACAGATGCACATCTTATTAGATTGGCCACTAGTAGTGCTAAGAAATACAGATTCTCAGAGAGTCAAGTAGAAGAACAATGCGGTGAGGTGATCATTGATTTTAAGCTGAAATAAAACATAGTCAACAATAAAATAAAAGAGGGTTACAGTTTTTTACTGTAACCCTCTTTTATTTTGCACTTTGTGTCTAGACTAGTTGTCGTACTGATCTAAATCTACTTTCTTATAAGAATTAGAAGACACATACTTTAGCTCTTTCATCAATTCTGCTGGTTGCTTATAGCCAGGGGACAAGATGATTCTATTGAATTGCTCATCCAGTGTAACAAACGCTGGGAATCCCATTCGGCCATCGAGTAGAGCATAGGCAAGCTGATGCGTGCCATTTCTACCTTGATTGACGTGCTTAAATTCTGCGCCATTGAATTGGATAGATTCCTTCTGCTCAGCATTCAATTTTACAGCATAGAACTTCTTATTGATTGTCTTGATAATGTCTTTATCTTGGAAGGTGCTCTTGTCCATTTTCTTACACCATCCACACCAGTCTGTATAGATATCGACGAATATCTTCTTAGGTTTCTTTTGGTTGGCCGTATAGGCTTCCTCCCAAGTCATCCATTTGATGCCGTCTTTTTTAGATTTATCTGCAGACTGACCAAAGGCTACCACAGCGAAAAAGCAAAAAGCTATAGCTAGTATTTGTCTCATATTTAAAGTTCTTTGAATAATAAACGCTAAAGATAGCGCATCCTCAATAAGTTGTTTGTTAATCTATACTTAATAGGTAGCTAGTAAAATGGCGATTAAGGCCGAAATGCTAATTAGTGACAAGTGATTGGCATTGTACCATATTGGGAACTAATGACTATCTTTATCTGTAAAAGGTAATTGAGGGTTATTGCCAAGAAAATATTAAGAGAATATTGGGAGAAATACCCTGATACAGAGCAGCAGCTAAAATCTTGGTATCAAGAGACAACTAAAGGTAGTTGGACAGATCCTAATTTTGTAAAAGATCAATTTCCCAATGCGCGGTTAGTCCCTAATAACCGTGTAATATTCAATATAAAGGGAAATCAATATAGACTAGTAGTTCGAGTAAATTATAAGTATCAGATGGTATATGTCAGATTTATAGGCACTCATAAGGAATATGACAAGATAGACGCTAAGACAATATGAAGCTAAAGATTATAAAAACAGAAAAGGAATACGAACTAGCCCTCCAAAGGCTTGACGAGATATTTGATGCTAAACCGAATACAAAAGAAGGAGATGAATTAGAGCTTTTAGCTTTGATAATTGAAGAGTATGAAGACAAAAATTATGAGATAGCTCCTCCAGATCCTATTGAAGCAATAAAGTTTAGAATGGAACAGATGAATATGAATCAATCTGATTTAGCTACAATTTTAGGTCACAAAAGCCGTGCTAGTGAAATTCTGAATAGAAAAAGAAAGTTGACACTTGAGATGATACGGAAGCTGAGCAAACAGCTAAATATTTCAAGTGAAGTTTTAGTACAAGAATATTAGCAGAGCTATGACCGACAAATCAAGATGCGGCTGGTGCCTCAAAGACGACCTATACAAACGTTATCACGATGAGGTATGGGGAGTGCCTGTTTTTGATGATAAGACCCTTTTTGCCTTTCTCAATCTGGAAGGGGCACAGGCAGGACTTAGTTGGTATACCATCCTTAAGAAAGAAGAAGGCTATCGCAAGGCCTTTCTCAACTGGGATATCAAGGCCATATCAAAAATGGGGGAAAAAGATGTGCTTCGTCTTAAGGAGAACCCTGAGATTGTCCGCAATACACTCAAGATCAAGGCTGTCATCACCAATGCACAAGCTTACCTCGAACTCAAAAAAACAACATCTCTTTCAGATTACCTATGGGCCTATGTCGATGGCCAACCGCTTATCAATCAATGGAAGACTTTAGATCAGATTCCAGCAGAGACAGAACTCTCCAAGCAAATCTCTAAAGACTTAAAAAAGAAAGGATTCAAGTTTGTCGGACCGACTATTATCTATGCTTTTATGCAAGCTGTGGGTATGGTAGATGATCACCTTACTACCTGTTGGAAGCGGGCTTAGCGGGCCACCCGAAAGCTGCACGCATCTTATAGTAGATGTCGTAATTCTCATAGATTCCAGCAAAGTCTTCTGCTCCAGGCCCTTTAGCAAAGACAGGGATAAAATCTCCCGTATGCTTCTTGGATGTAAAGTTGGTAATCAGATTATCTATAGTAGCCTCGTGATGTACGGCATAGCCGCCTGTCTCATGATCTGCAGTTACAATTACTAACGTCTCTCCGTCTTGCTCTGCCCAGTCAAGGACCTTACCGATAACACGATCAAATTCCTTAAACTCATCGATGATGTAATCAGACTCATTGGCGTGGCCGCCCCAGTCTATTTGCGAGCTTTCTATCATCAAGAAAAAGCCTCTATCCTCGACATCATTATTGAGGAAGTTGACGGCCGTCATAGACATATCTTCAAAATAATCTCTGCCTTGGCTTCTCGGTAGGGGGTCTTTATTTGAGCTGAGGTAGCCAAACTTCTCTGCATTCTCCATACGCATTTTGACATCTGCATAATCATTAAGGAAAGTCTCGATGACATAGCCTTTGGCTTCCATTTCTTTAATAAGATTGCGCTCATCTTCTCTTAAGTCAAAAAACTGCTTCCCACCTCCTGCAAAGAAATCTATCTCTGTAGCCAGAAAGTCTTCTGCGATCTCTTCGTAAGCTCGTCTGTTGACATTATGAGCTATAAAAGAAGCAGGTGTGGCGTGCACGATAGTTGAGGTCGCGACCAGACCTGTACGCAGATTTTTTGTTTCCGCTTCTTCTAATATGCTTGTAACAGGAATACTGTCTTTATCGACACCGATCGCTTTGTTAAATGTCTTGACACCACAGGCAAAGGCGGTGGCTGCAGCTGCAGAGTCTGTAACCAAATGGCTAGACGCTGTTGGCTTGTGAATGCCAATAACAGGAAACCGCTCAAGATTCGTCTTGTTATTGCTGGCGTAGGTACCTGCAGATATTTGTCCCATACCCATACCGTCTCCGATGAGGAGGATGATATTCTTGGCCGTAGGTTTTTTTAGCTCTCGTGGAGCGAGCACTTCTTTCTCGATATAAATGGTTTCTGGTTGTGTGGTTTTACAAGCGCAGAATTGGAGAATAATAACGAGTATAAGGAGGTTTCTCATAAGTGTACTTCTAGCGTGCCAAGATATACTTTTTGCCGGGGAGCGGCTTTACTAATCCTTTGAATTCCAGTGTTAACAGGGTGGTAGTCAAGAGAGCAAGCGGAATCTTGGTCTTGTAGTGCAAGCTGTCTAGCCCTATATTGGGTTCATCTTTGATGTATTGCATCAATTTTCTCTCATCTTCATCTATATCCACCACCAGTTGCATTTGGACGCCTTTAGTGGCGCGGTCCCATCTCATAATGTCAGCAATATCTTCAGCTGAGGAGCAGAGGTGTGCTTTGTGATGTTTGATGAGATTATTGCAGCCTTCAGACATCTTGTCGCCCACTCTTCCCGGGATAGCAAAGACATCTTTATTGTACTCGTTAGCATATTCAGCCGTAATAATCGAACCACCTTTTTCGGCCGATTCTACGATGACGACTACATCGGACATCCCTGCTATGACTCTGTTCCTTCTAGGAAAATTTTCTCTTTTGGGTTGAGTATCCATTGCATA
Source organism: uncultured Saprospiraceae bacterium (assembly GCA_937969415.1). Classification (GTDB taxonomy): domain Bacteria; phylum Bacteroidota; class Bacteroidia; order Chitinophagales; family Saprospiraceae; genus RFSX01. Next base: position 5,766 of record CALBWK010000060.1, read on the forward strand.
TTCTGAGAGGACGCCTCCCTTAGCTTGCATCTTAGTGGCTAGCGACTTATTGGTTGCGGGATAGATCCTATTGATGCCATTGCCAAGGATACCTATAGTAGGCACACCTAGCTCTACAGCTTTTCGGTGGGCAATAGTATCGACGCCATAAGCCAACCCTGAGATAATTGTACAATTATATGGTGCAAGGCCTTCGACTAGTTTTTCGCACTCTACAATTCCATAAGAAGTGATCTTACGAGTGCCGACGATGGCTACACATCGGGATGCATCAAGTTGCATATCTCCTCTGGCGTAGAGTGTCAGTGGTGCATCTTGATAGTGTTTTAGCTTGGTAGGGTAGCCTTCATCTAAGTAGAAGAGGACACGTATATCTTTGCCGTCTAATTTTTTGAGCTCGGCCTCTGCTATTTTTAGAGCCTTTTGGAGTCCGTTGATTATGTCATTGGCTTTTGATTCGCCGATACCGGGTATGGTGGTGAGTCTAGATTTTTTTGTTGTGAAAACCTCCTTAAGTCCTCCACAATAGGATATTAGATTTCTTGCGGTTACAGCCCCGATATTGGGGATGAAGTTGAGGGCTAGCTTCTCTAATTCCATTCCTTCCATCATCGGTAATTTTCTGCGTCCTGAGGTCTGCCGAGGCCGATATATGCCTTTCGTATAAGTCTTCTTATTTCAGGATCATTGGGGTCGACCTCCATTGCCAACTGTAAGTATGAGATAGCCCAATCATAACGCTGATGATTGTCTATAAGTCCGTTTGCTAGATCAGCATAGAACTTTAGCATCTTGTTTTTATCTTCTCTATTGTTGATGTATTCTAGGTATTGCTTGAGGAAACCGATATCTGGCCTGATGGTGCCTGCTTCAAGAAAAGTATTGAGCAGCGGATCTAGTTGCCTATTCATTTTGTGGAGCTCTGCGGCGACACCTACTTTCATTAGGTTTCCATTGTAATAGGTAGGGTGGATTTCTGTGGCTTTGGCAGCGTAAGGTTCTGCTCGTTGTAATAGATTCAGCTTAGTGGCATTGTCTTTTGTGGTTTTGTATTCATTAAAAAGCGCTGTGGCCATAAAGCTATTGGAACGGGCACTATTCTTTGATACTTTGATGGCGGCAGAGTTTAAGGCTAGCTCTGACTCCCAGACAGGTACACGATTAAGTGTGATAAAGCAATAGGCGACTAGGATAAGACCAGCAAGTATCATAGCCGGAACCTTTTGATTTTTATCCTTCAGCCAGAGGATACCTTTCGCTAACAAGAGACAAGTTGCCAATGAAGCAGCGAAAGCAAATCGCTCATTCATAAAGGTACCTAGACTGATGACGATGTTGGATACTATCGACATCGCCGCGAAATAATACCCTATAGCAAAGGTGATGAGTTTGTTCTTTTTCCAAAAATAGAACATACATCCTAGTAAGGCTAAATGCAAAAAGATAGAGAACAAGACTTGCCAATCACCGAAAGTCGAAATTGGGATATGGTATGGGTAGTAGTCATGGGTCAGAGGGTAGGGTATAAGGTTGAGTTTGAGATAGTAGACAAGGGTATAAAAGATGGTCCCATATTTTTCTACTCCTGACATTCCTGCAAAGGAGTTATTCATTATGTCAGTGGACGGTGCCTTGTCCAAAAGAAATCCGATAACCTGAAATCTAAGAACGAGATAGAGTATTGCTGCAATAAGGAGGGTTGCAAAGACTAGTGTATTTTTCTTGCCTGCACCTTTTCTAAATAGCATTATACCAAAAGGAATAATAGCTAGAAAGGTCAAGGTGTTTTCCTTAGCGAGTAGACCTAAAAAGAATAGGAGAGCACCCGAGAGTAGCCATCCTGCTTTGTTAGTGTCGACATACTTAAGTGCCGAGTGAAAAGTCGCCATACTTAAGAGTAAGGATAAGATTTCATCTCGGCCTTTTACATTGGCGACAGCTTCTACATGTAGCGGGTGGACTATATAAATCAGCGCAGTAACGAATGCTATGCCAAGGAACCATTTTTCTTCGTCATTAGATTTTCGGTTGAGCAAGCGGCGCATTGTTATAAAGATGCACCACCCACATAAAGCGTAGAGTAGAATATTGATGGCGTGACTAGCTGTTGCGTTAGGTGCTATGTAATCCAAGCCTTGGGTAAGAGCGGTTGATTTCTTGTCTGGATTAGGATCTAGGTTTCTTTGAGTACCCTTTGTGCCAAAAACTTGATTTTCAAGATTATAGCTTATCAGCGACAAGGGCCTGTACCTAGAGCCTTGCACGAGATTTTTTTCTTCTCCAAAGTAACCTGTAAAGCTTTCCTTCAGAAGAATGTTTTTGAGTCCTCCATTACCGGCAGTGACAAAATCGTTTTCTGTATAGACGAGTTTGTCATCTAAGACATAGCCAAAATTTAGGGATTTGGAATACAATAGAAATGATAGCCCTATAATAACCAACAGGGCTAGGCCTTTTTGTAGGGATGCCAAAGGCGTATATTTCCAGGATTTGTTATGAGACTTTTGCTGTTGTGGAGCAGGGTTATGCTCTACAATATTTTCTCTTTTCTTGTTTTTCTTCTTTTTGGCCATCCGCTCTTAGACTCTTTTATTGACCTTTAAAATATCTTGTTTTTCGGTAGTAACAAAAGTTTGTTGGGTGTAGGGATTTGACTTTATCTCAGACTTCTGTAAGTTGCACTACATATGAAGATTTCTTTAATATCAATTCGTTGCTTATTGCTTGTTTTGACGGTGGTATTCGTTGGAACCACAGCGAGTAGTCAATTCAATGTCAAGGTGGGATATAATATTGGCCTTGCTTCACCAGATATCAACAATCAGATTCTAGATACTTTCAATCTAGCTCAGATGCTCAATTATGATGAGTACAATGAGATGCCTCCGGTGAGAGTGATGCACGGTGTTAGTTTGGGCTTGCGGCAGGGCTTTTCATTTGGGGCAGTTACAGTAGATTGGGAGAATCTGAGCCGATCTGTAACTTCAGTAGGCATTACGCGATTGCCCTTGCCTGCGCAACCTATATCAGAGACCATCGAACTGACCTACACCTTAAATATGCTGATGGTTGGCCTCGAGACACGTTATGGGCGACTAGGCTTGGGTAGTGCTCTAGGACGCAACTTTGTTTCTATAACAAGAGAGACGGCCCAAGGAGAAGATTTTTCACTTCTTAGTTCTTCGCAGGGGACGACCAGTCAGAACTTTGCTAGATTCCATTTTTCGCTGAATTTTTCTGGTAGTCCGACGGTAGCTTTTGCACTCAAGCCTTTCATACAGATTCCTCTATCTAAGGTAGACCTTAGCTCTGTTGCCACCGAGTTGGGTATCAACAAGGTAGAGACCTCAGAGAGCTTTCCTCTCATCGGCTTGTCTTTTTCATTTTATAATGGAAGACAAGACTAAAGTCTGACCCCATCTAGAAAAACTAGTTGTGGTGTTAGCCCATCGCCTTATTGACCAAATCCGCTTGTTGCTTCTCGTGGACTTTTTTGAATCCAGTAGCGGGACTGGCCGTAGCAGCTCTACTTATCAACGAAATATCTGTTTTTCTCCAGTATCTCATTAAATAATCCCAAGCGCCCATATTGGCTGACTCCTCTTGTACCCAAAACTTTTCTGCTTTGTCGTACTTCGAGAATATAGCATCAACTTGCTCCTGAGGGAATGGGTACAACTGCTCCACTCTTACTATCGCTACGTCAGATCGCTTGCCCTCTTCTTTTGCTTTGAGGAGGTCATAGTAGACCTTTCCGCTACACACTAAGAGACGCTTGACCTTTTTAGGATCAGCAGAAGTATCATCTAAGGTTTCTTGGAAGTGGGTGCCTTTGGCAAATTCTTTTTTGGCAGAGACAGCGAGTGGATGTCTTAGCATAGACTTAGGTGACATCACGATAAGTGGCTTTCTAAGATCTCTCGCCAGTTGTCTTCTGAGTACGTGAAATAGATTGGCTGGCGTAGTCATATTGACAATTGTAAAATTGTACTCCGCCGTCATCTGCAGAAATCTCTCGACTCTTGCACTAGAGTGCTCCGGCCCTTGTCCTTCCATACCATTAGGTAGCAGCATTACGAGACCACTCATACGCTGCCATTTTGATTCAGCAGCACTGATAAATTGATCTACCATCGTCTGGGCTCCATTGTAGAAATCACCAAACTGTGCCTCCCATAACACGAGATTATCAGGATTAGCGAGAGAGTAACCATACTCGAACCCTAACACAGCAAACTCAGATAGGAAACTATTGAATATTCTGTACTTCCCTTGATTCTTAGACAAGCCATCAAGCCTGTTAAATTGTTCCTCTGTCTCTACGTCATTGAATATAGCGTGACGATGGGAGAAGGTACCTCTCTTGACATCCTGCCCACTCATCCTGACATCTTTACCTTCTAGTAAGATACTGCCATACGCCATAAGCTCCGCCATTGCCCAATCTAGGTTGCCAGCATCGAGTAGCTTGTTGGTGTTTTTCAATAACCTATTCACTTTGGAGAGCAGGTTGATACCTTTAGGTGCCTGCGCTATATGTGAAAGGATTTTATCTACAGTCTTAGCATCGATACCTGTATCAGGAGAGCTGCCTTTTACTGTATCATCAAAGCTGATATTGAGTTTAGCCCAAGCTTCCTCAGGAGGTTGTGGAGAGTAGGGTAGTGGTTTTTCTTTGACAGAATTGAGCCTATCTTGAAGATGGTCCCAAAACTTTTTTTCTAAAGTCTCAGCCAGCTTGGCATCCACATCTCCTCTGCTCGCCAATTTTTTGACATAGAGATCTCGAGGGTTAGGGTGCTTGTTGATGATCCCGTACATCTTTGGTTGTGTAAATTTTGGATCATCTCCTTCATTGTGGCCATGTCGTCTGTAGCAGACCATATCTATAAAGACATCATTATTAAATTTCTGTCTGTACTCAGTAGCCATTTTTACAGCAAAGACGACAGCCTCTGGATCGTCTCCATTAATATGGAAGACAGGTGCTTGTACTAGGCCTGCTGCCGCTGTACAGTAATTAGAAGATCGAGCATCATCAAAGTCCGTAGTAAAACCGATTTGATTATTGATCACTAAGTGGATAGTACCACCTGTATAATACCCTTCTAGCTGACTCATCTGCACTGTCTCATAGACAATGCCTTGGCCAACTACAGCTGCATCTCCGTGTATTAATATAGGGAGAATCTTATCGTAGTCGCTTCTATAAAGCTGGTCTGCTTGTGCTCTCGAGTATCCTTCTACAACTGGATTGACTGCTTCTAGGTGAGAGGGATTTGGGGATAATTTAAGGTGGATTTTTTTGCCGTTTATTTCTCTCTGAGAGGCAAAGCCCAAGTGGTACTTGACGTCACCATCTCCAAAGCTCTGCTCTGGAATACTATTTCCTTCAAATTCGTTGAAGATTTCATCATAGGTTTTTCCCATAATATTGGCCAGCACATTGAGTCGACCTCTGTGCGCCATGCCGATTACAACTTCTTCTACCTTATCCTTAGAAGCAGTAGCAATTATAGCCTCAAGGGCAGCGATAGCCGTCTCACCACCTTCTAGCGAAAATCTTTTTTGGCCGATGTACTTAGTGTGTAAAAACTTCTCGAATATGACGGCCCCATTAAGGTTTTCTAAGATCCTTGACTTCTCTTCCTTGCTTAGACCAAAGCTATCTGATAGGTCTCTGTTCTCTATCTTGTCTCTTAGCCAGACTCTTTTCTCCCTATCCTCGATATGGGCATACTCATAGCCAATGTTACCAGCATAGAGTAGTCTACATTTATCTATAATCTCTTGTAGTGTACCATTAGGTAAGCCAAGCTCAGCACCTGCCTCAAACTTTGTGTTAAGGTCTGCATCGCTGAGATTATAATCGCTTAAGTTGAGTCTAGCCTTTCTATCCCGGCGTTGTCTTATGGGATTAGTTGTAGAGAGCAAGTGTCCTCTTCTTCTGAATCCTCCAATAATAGAATAGGCAGCAAATTCCTTGTTGGCTAATAAGGCACCATCTGTCCTACCACTAGGTATGGCAGTGTCAGATTTACTGGCACCATTGGTACTTGCAGCGTGGCCATTACCGTTTTGGCCTCCAAATTCAAATCCTTCAAAAAACACTCTCCATCCTTCCTCTACAGAGTCAGGGTTGTTGGCATATTTTGCGTACATGTCATCAATGAAGCTGGGGTGTGCATTGAATACGTAAGAATAATCTTTCATTTGCTGTTTATATCTTTGTAAAACCTAATATGTGAAGGTACTGCAAAGGCAGTAATAGACAAGATAGAAGGCTAAAATTATGCTAAAACGGTCTAAATGCATTTTTTCTCAGCATTTTTAGCAATTATTGAACCTTTTTAAGAGCGAAACATAGATTTATTAGGATATAATAGACTACTTTTGCACTCCAAATTTTAATAAGGATATACAAATGGCACAACACGCTTCATCCAAGAAAAGAATCAGACAAGACGCTAAGAAAAGGCTTCAGAACAGATATTATAAGAAAACTGCTAGAACGGCTATAGCTAAGTATAGAAGTCTTGAAGATGCTGCAGAGGCAAAAGCTTTCTTACCTAAAATCATTTCTATGATAGATAAGTTAGCTAAAAACAATAACTGGCATAAGAACAAAGCAGCGAACCTTAAGAGTAAGCTAATGAAGTACGCTAACGGCCTCTAGGCTAGTTCGTTGCTCAAAAAATATAACAAGTCTCGTCAGGATGTTCTGGCGAGGCTTTTTTTATGGCTGTATTTTAAGGGTTAAACAAGTCCCAAACGGCTAAGACTAGAATAAATAGCACGGTAAACCAGAACAGTCCTTTGATAGTAATGCGCTGCTCAGTTGGGAACTGATCCATCTTCTAAGAGCTTAATTACCTGCAGGATCATCTTCTGGCAGAGTGTAGTCAGGGACTTTTTTACCGAAGACTTTAAAATATCTCTTGGGGTTGAGTCGGATGTCCTGCAAGAGCAGGTTCATATTTCGTGTAGAAGTTGAGAGATTATCGTAAAGATCCTTGTCATTCATCAAGAGTCCAAGAGAACCATCTTCGGAACCTAGCTTAGCGACTACCTTATTGAGCTCTGTCATCGTCACCGTTGCTTGTTCCATTGTCTTTTCTACTGACTGCAAGCTATTAGTTGCTTGATCAATAGTTGTATTTGTTTTGTTGACGGTCTCAGATAAGGAGACTTTAGATAGGTCATTAGACAGTGTCCCTATATTGTTGAGGATATTAGTGAGTTGAGCATTGCTATTGACCAGGGCTTCTGTAAGGATGGTCATATTGGCCATAGTTTTCTCTATATCTCCAGCAGAACGGCTCATTAGATTAGAGAATCTCGTCGTAGATAGCGCCAGATTATCCATAGTTGTAGAAAGATCTCTAACTGTATTATCCAGCGGAGTGTCAGATCCTTCAGCTCCTAGTTTACCTATTGTTCTATCTACTGTAGAAGTCAATGACTCTATATGTGGTTGGATATCTTCTGGCGAAAATAGAGCACCTAAGAGTCCTATCATTTTACTATCTAGATAACTACCGCTTTCTGCACAATTAGACCCATCGCAAAATTTATCAAAGACCAGTTCTAGTTCTTTGCCTCCAAGAGGTCCTTCCGGTCTGACTTCTACAACTGTGTAATTAGGGAGCTTGATGTCTTTTTTGACTTGGAATCCAATATCTATTTTCCTTATATCATCAGGTTGTGGTTGGATGCTAGAGACAGTACCCACCTGTACACCATTAATGAGGACTGGTGTTGCGGTATTTATTTCTTTGGCATTACTAATAGTTGTGTAATAGGTCTTGTCACCACTAAGCAAATTCTTACCAGAGATAAAGTTATAACCCCATAGAGCGAGTATGGCAGTAACTATGGCGAGTATGGCTATTTGGATTTCTCTTTTCATGTCGTAGTGAATAGGGCGCAAAGGTAGTGATATGTAGGATACCATACCTTCTAGGAAGCTGTCTCAGATTAATTAATATAGGCGTCTGCATAGACAAAATAGACCGATTCATCTGGGTTGGGTTGACTATTGTCAGTCCGATAGGTACTTTGCAGCCTATATAATTCCGTTTTTAGAGAGAAACTAATTTTGTGAGGGTTTTGAATCCCTAGATTAAAAGTTTACTCGCTGTAATTCAGAGCTATATACATTAATTTTATCAATCATATGATTAAGTCTTTGTTGTTGGTTTTTGGTGTTATGCTCTATTGGAATGCTTCCCTGCACTCGCAGGTGGATACACCGACTACAATTGCACAAGATACAATCCCGTCCCAAGGTCAGATTGTTAAGGACATACAAGGAGATACGCTTCCTGATATTGATTTAGATAAGCTTAATCTTTCTCAAGATAGAATAGGCTCTAACTCTGATCGCCAAGTTGTAAAGTTTGCCGAAAGTGACTTAGATGATAAGATTATCAAAGGATCAGTCGATTCTATGCTTTTTGATAAAACTGGTAATATCGTATGGTTATATGGTGATGCCTTTGTTAAGTATCAAGATAAGGAGCTCAAAGCTGATCTTATTATCCTAGATATGGAAAGCAAGATAGCAGAGGCCAGAATGACGAATAATAAAAATTATACGCAAAAGCCCACGTTTACAGATAATGGCAAGACTTATAAGTACAGGGGACTCAGGTATAATTTCGAAACAGAGAAAGGCATCGTTACGGATGCCATCACGTCGGAGGGTGAGTTTATAGTGCACGGTGAGAAGACAAAGTATGTAAGCGCAGGTGGAGACATTTATTCTGATACTGATGTTATCTATAATGCCAACTCCTTAATTACAACGTGCAATCACGATCATCCGCACTTCGGATTCAAGGCTAAGAAACTTAAGGTGATTCCAGATAAGGTTGCCGTGTCGGGTCCAGCCAATTTGCAAATTGCAGGCGTGCCTACACCGCTATGGATTCCTTTTGGACTTTTCCCATTGACCGATGGGACAACGACAGGTCTCATCTTTCCAGATGGCTATCAATTTTACTCTGAAGATCTTGGTTTTGGTCTTTCTGGAGTAGGTTGGTATTTTCCTATCAACGATTATGTGCACACGAGTGTGACGGCAGATTTTTATTCGAGAGGTACTTGGGGGTTGAGTTCAAGAACTAATTACGCCAAGAAGTACAAGTATACAGGTAGTTTTAATCTGTCTTATAATGATTTCAAACAAGAGGCAGCTGATGGACTAAGTGTCAATTCTAGAAAAGGTTTCAATATCCAAGTCAATCATAAACAAGATACTAAGGCACATCCATATATCAATTTTGGTGGAGATATTTCTATCGTCGGTAACAACAATGTAAGCAGAGTCAATAATGATGCACAGAGTGTACTAACCAATACGTATCGTTCCAATTTTTATTATACTCACCAGATGCCAAATACGCCTTTCACTTTTAGAATGGGACTCAATCATAATCAGAATACCAATACACGTATGATGAATATCACTTTGCCGGATATTTCCTTACGTATGAGAACCATCTTTCCTTTTGAAAGAAAAAATAGTGGAGGCAATGAGCCCAAGTGGTATGAAAAAATTAGCTTAGGTTATGAGGCACAGACCTTACTGAGGACTACTACAACTGATACGACATTATTTACTAGAGAGGCCTTGGATAATGCGAGAGCTGGAATAAATCAAAGTGCTTCAGTCTCTGTCACAACCAAAATTTTGAATTACCTCAATGTGACGCCAAGTATTAATATTGATGAAACTTGGTTGGCCAATTCTGTAAATAAATCAATAGGGAGGAATCAAGTACTTAATTTTGTAGAAGCAGACACACTTGCAGGTATTGAGGCAGACAGTTTTATAACTTTTGTTGACACCGTACTTACTGACGTTTTTACAGATTTTTCTGCCTATAGAGAGTTTGATGCCGGTGTGACTTTGCAGACCACAATTTATGGCACCAAGAATTTTAAGCTTGGTAAACTTAGAGGGATCCGTCACTTGCTTAAGCCTAATATTCGTTTTTCTTATTCACCAGATCAAAGCAACTTGGTCGATACCCTGACTTATTTCGATACGAGGGAGAGAGTCCTCACCTATACAAAGTTTGACGAAGGACCGTTTGGTTCGCCTAGATTTTCGGAACTACAGTCTCAGCTATCCTACGGCCTAGATAATACCTTAGAGTTAAAATATTTTTCAAAGAAAGATTCTACAGAAAAGAAATTTAAAATATTCGATAGCGTCACTATGCGCGGCAGCAGAAACTTTGCGGCGGATAGCTTGAAGTGGGGGAGACACATGATGAGCAGTCGGACGAGATTGTTCAATGGTATTACGGAGCTGCGTTCAGATTGGACCTTTGATCCTTATGTGGAAGTTAACTCTAGAAGGGTAGCGACGACAGTATGGTCTCAAAGCAAAAGACCAGTAAGATTAGAGACTGGAAGAATAAGTCTGTCAAACAATATTTCTTTTAGAAAATTGAGAGAAAGTTTTAACAAGAAGAAGTCAGAAAAATCAGAGAGAAATAGCAATGAACAAGAGGACTTGAGGCCAGACCCTCTAGGCACTTCTCTTAATGATATAAATGGTAGCCCTGATGGATTGTTGCCATCTGACCGCAGCACTTTGGATTCTGAGAATGATCGAGGAGGTGCAAGAACGGAGGAGAAAGAAGGTAAGAAGCTGCGTTCTATTTGGTCGATTCTGGATGGAATGAACTTGCGACACGAGTTGCGATATGAAATTCGAGGAAATGATGGGAACCTTCAGTCTGGAATCACTGACCATACATTAACTTTTGGCGGCAGATTTGATTTGACAGATAACTGGGGTATTAATATTGGTAATTTGGGTTATGATTTCAAAGGTCGCGGTTTGAACTACGCAGCGATTTCATTTACGAGAAAATTGCATTGTTGGAATATGGCCATTTCATGGTTTCCAGATAGAGGCAACACTTATCAGTTTGCTATCTCAGTAAATTCCAGTACACTTTCGTTTCTCAAGTATAATTACGGTCAGAATAATACAGACGGCTTCTTCGGTCTATAACTTATTTAAGTCTGAATCCTTCCTCGATAGTCTGGCCGCGAGGGACTATGTCTAATGGATTATTGTAGGGTAAACAAGGAGGCTCTACGCCATAGCAATGTGGATCTATAGAATATTTTAATGTGATGGTCCCTGAATGTTTTTCTGTGTAAGGATGTTCCACTTTTACAACTGACGGCTTTATTGGATGTTGAATCAATATACCATAGTCTAGATTAGAAAATAATCTTAACCACGATAGTGTGACTAACAACATCAAGCCAAGAATAAAATACCTGGTCGGTAGTTTAATCAAGTTCCAGAATATAAACCCTGCCCCAGTAATTAGAAATAATAGCCAAGCCCACCCAAATCTTATGCTAGGGTAATTACAAAACCATATCGCAATTATAGGAATGGCATAGAGCAAAAAGAAAAAGGAGGACTTCGACAGTTGTGTCTTTTTTAATCCAAAAGCCGACGCAAGTACAATTAGCAAACTGAGAGGTGTTAAAGCGATGACTGTTTTTCCGATGAGCATCCCCCAACTCCTTTCTAGCCACACTGGCCACCATTGGCTGAGGGAAGGATGGGTCATACTATCATATAAATATTCTGGTCGTACAATTTCGAGTTTGGCAAATTCACTGATAATGTCGTGGGCTGCTATTGTGACCTGTGCTGGCACTTTCCATTCTGGACTGAATAAGTCTACAAAGTGAATAGGGAATATTAGATAACCTGATAGAAAATAATTTCTGATAAACCACGGTAAGACCAATATCAAGCCCCACATAAAATAAAGGATGATTCTTTTTCGATGCGCTTTTTGTGTAAGAATTATCCACGCAGGCGCTGCGAGTAAGAAAGCATTGAACGGTCGTATGGTAAATAAGAACAGGCCTATTGCAATAAGCGTCAATAGCTCTGCTACGGAAGTTTTCTTTTGCAAAGCCTCTAGCGACCAGGCAATCAAAACAACCGCACCCATAATGCCGAGGTAGTCGCTATCCATAGAGTTGAGCAGAAATGAGAATGGGAAAACCAATGCTCCTGCTAACAACGCATCTGGTAACTGCAGCTTTTGATAATGATCGGCACCCCGCAAGCGCTGCAAGAAATAGAAATTGAAGACTATGAAGAGCAGTCCATTAAGTTTATAGACGCCTCCCGCTATCCAGGGCACAAAGCCAAATACTGCGCTCAGCATATGGAAGCCAGAGTTGAAACCGATACGGTGATTGAGTAGAGCTATACCCGGAACGACTGGGTAAGATTCTATCCATTTGACAAGGGGTAGATAGTAGCCTGCCTCATCTATATTAGTCGTTGCAGTTAACGACAGGCAGAGGGCAGCTAGGCTTAAGATGATAAGGACCAGCGCTTTAACTTGGATGTTGCGAAAGTGTTCTTTTAGCTCTACGTGACCTTTTATAAGGCCATACCCACCCAATAAAAGCAAAAGTATTACGAGGTGTGGTGTGATTGGAAAGAATAGAGACCAACAATTACCTAAAGCAGTTATGATAGCCAATCCTACTAAAAACCTTTTTATCGGGATTAGGCTATTTGTATGAGTAGGCGTTGGAAGTAAAGCTGTTCCAATTCCAAGCGCTGTAGCGTAAGCCAAAGCCCAAATTATTATTAGTAGAATCATAGACGCTATTCCAGCGTGCTGCCCTTGGCAGCCCACCATGGCAGTACTTCTATAATTAGTCTTCCAGCTATGACTGCTGGATCATTACTTACCAGCTGAGTTGCCTTTTCTAGAGTGGGGACATTGTAGATGACGACTCCTTGCATCTCTCCGTCGCCGCTTCCTCCAAATGGTCCAGCAATGTTCAGTTGACCGCTTTGCGCCAGTTCATTCATATAAGCTAGGTGTCCTTTTTGTATTTGTTGAGTTTCTTCAGGTGATTGATCCCGATTTGGCCCTTTTTTGAGAAAAGCCATAAAGTACTTCTTCATTATATAGGTGGTATCACCTTCCGTCATCTCGAAGGTTTCAAAGCCTAGGGAATCCACTTGGAGATCCTGGCTAGAACAAGGTGGTGAGTATATGAAGAATGTAAGTAGAATAAGGGCTGCGGCCTTCATTTTTGTCTATTTAGGGCAGAAAATTATTGTCAAAAAGCAATTGCAGAAAAAACATATCTTTGCACCTGCTAAAATACGATTTACATAATCCTTTTTGGTTAACTAAAATACAATGGCAACATACCTAACAAAAGAGAAGAAAGAAGAAATCTTCGCAGAGTACGGAGGCGGTAAAGACAATACCGGTTCTATTGAAGGACAAATAGCTTTATTTACCTTCAGAGTACAGAGTCTAACAGACCACCTTAAAGTCAACAGAAAAGACCACTCCTCTAGGAGAGCGCTTTTAACCTTAGTCGGTAAGAGAAGAAGACTTCTTAATTACCTCGCTAAGAAAGATATCAATGGTTACAGAGATATCATCGAGAAACTAGAGATCAGAAAGACTTCAGTAGAAGATTCTGGCGCATACTAGATATAGCTTTTTTTAGGGTAGGATTAGATCAGAAATTAATGTCTTACCCCTTAAGGTCCTCAAATTTTTGTTCAATTAAACAAGTACCTTACTTATGGGTAAACAAACTCCTATTACTACTTCTTTTAACCTACCCAATGGTGAAGAAGTCGTCTTAGAAACGGGTAAACTAGCAACGCAAGCCCACGGGTCCGTTGTAGTCCGTATCGGCAAGACGATGTTATTTTGCTCCGTTGTTTCGGCACACGAGCCGAGAGAAAATGCAGCTTTCTTCCCTCTATCAGTTGATTATCAAGAGAAATTTGCCTCTATAGGTAGAATCCCAGGTAACTTCTTCCGTAGAGAGGCAAGACTATCTGATTATGAAATATTGACATCTAGATTGGTGGATAGAGCGATCCGTCCATTGTTTCCAGATGGCTATATGAATGATACACAGGTTATTATTAACCTGATATCAGCTGAAGAAGACAGGTTGCCAGATGCCTACACGGCTCTAGCAGCTTCTTGTGCTCTGGCTATCTCTGACATTCCTTGGGCAGGTCCTATATCGGAAGTTAGAGTTGCAAAAATCAATGGCGAGTATATCGTCAATCCTTCGAGAACTGAACTTAAGGAAGCAACTCTTGATATTATCGTAGCTGCAACGCTTGAGAATGTGATGATGGTAGAAGGAGAGATGCAAGAGGCTCAAGAATCAGAGCTTATCGAAGCTATCAAGATCGGCCACGAAGCTATCAAGGTGCAATGTAAAGCTCAGCTAGATCTAGCTAAGCAGGTAGGTGATAAAGCACTTATCAAGAGAGAACTGGAGATGCCAGTGGTGGATGAAGAGCTTAAAGCTTGGGTAAAATCAACTTCTGTTGATGCTATCCTTGATGTGGCCAGAGGAGCTTTGGATAAGTCAGCTAGAAAGGCGGGACTTAAAGAGGCAAAGGAAGCAATGAAAGCTGCACTCGTTCTAGATAAGGGCGAGGAGTATGCAGATGAGAAGATGGGTGAGGCAAAGGAATACTTCGAAAAAATCAAGAAAGAGACCATCAGAAAAATGATGCTCGAAGAGAATACTAGACTTGATGGTAGAAAATTTGATGAGGTAAGACCGATATGGACAGAGGTGGACTATCTTCCTTCTGCTCACGGTTCAGCTATATTCAATAGGGGGGAGACACAGTCACTGACGTCATTGACTTTAGGATCTAAATTAGATCAGCAGATGGTGGATACAGCGTTGGAGCACTCTTTCTCTAAGTTTATACTACACTATAACTTCCCTGCCTTATCTGTAGGCGAGATCAAGCCGATGAGAGGGCCAGGTAGAAGAGAGGTGGGTCACGCCAATCTTGCTCTAAGAGGTCTCAGACAAGTAATGCCAGAGGAAACACCTTATACTATAAGATTGGTATCTGATATTCTTGAGTCTAACGGTTCATCTTCAATGGCAACAGTGTGTGCTGGATCATTGGCTCTGATGGATGGTGGTATCAAGTTGAAGTCTCCTGTTTCTGGTATCGCGATGGGTATGGTTGCAGAGGGTGATAAGATGGCTATCCTTAGTGATATCCTAGGTGATGAAGATGCACTAGGAGATATGGACTTCAAGGTGACAGGTACCAAGGATGGTATTACTGCTTGCCAGATGGATATCAAGATAGATGGTCTACCATATGAGAAGTTGGAAGCAGCTTTGATGCAAGCGAAAGAAGGTCGTATTCATATCCTTAACGAAATGAATAAAACGCTATCTGAAGCAAATGCGGACTTCAAGCCACATGCGCCAAGAATAGAAGAAATTAGAATAGACAAATCATATATCGGTGCAGTAATCGGACCTGGTGGTAAGGTTATCCAAGACCTCCAAGCGAGAACAGGTACTGTAATCAATATAGAAGAAGTAGACGATAAAGGAGTTGTCTCTATCTCATCAAATGATGCTGCGTCTCTTAAGCAAGCTAAGGATGAGATCTTAGAGATTGCATTTGAGCCAGAAGTAGGAGATGTATTTGATGCTAAAGTAGCTTCTGTACAGACTTACGGTGTCTTTGTTGATTTCAAAGGAAAGAGTGGACTCTTACATGTATCAGAGATGTCACACTCGAGAATCAAAGATGTATCTGAAGTCTTCCAAGTAGGTGATGATGTCAAGGTGAAGTTGATCGGCATAGATCCTAAGACTAAGAAATTTAGACTCTCTAGAAAGGTTCTCTTACCAAAAGAAGAAAGACCAGCCTAATAAGCTGATTTTAAGAATATTGAAAGCCCGTCTATGTTAAATAGGCGGGCTTTTCTGTTAATTTTTCCCAGTTAAGCATCATTGTCAAGGATTATGCGTTTCTGTTACCAATCGGTTAGACTATGCGTTACATATAGAGATATGACGTCGTATAGACTAAAACAAAGGCTGTAAACGCTAGTGAAATAACTAAATAAGGTTGTCTATGTATCGAGTCCACAACGTGACTTATGCGACATTGGCAAGTCTAATAAGGTAAGCGATTGTTAAAAACAGTATATATTATAAAAAAATGTAATATATATTATTGACAATTCACTTCTTTGTCTATCTTTGAACAGCCTACCTAATGGTCCTGAACCGACCATGTGTCCGTCAAAATCAAGTTTTGGTAAAAAAACATACTAAAACTGAACTTAATTGGATGGATACTTGTAAATATTCTAACTGGTTTAATTAATTTTTATGAGACATGCAATTATATCTCTATGTAATTGCGAAACACTATTTACTCGATGAGACAACTAAAGATAACCAACAAGATCACCAGCAGAGAAAGTCTAGCCTTAGATAAGTACCTTAATGACATATCTAAAATAGATATGCTTACACCTCAAGATGAGGCTGATCTTGCAAGAAGAATCCGAGAAGGAGATGAAAGTGCCCTTGAAAGAATGACACAAGCCAATCTTAGGTTTGTCGTTTCAGTGGCTAAGCAATATCAAAACCAAGGTCTTTCACTAAGTGACTTGATCAATGAAGGGAATGTCGGTTTGATGAAGGCTGCAAGAAGATTTGATGAAACCAAAGGTTTCAAATTTATCTCGTATGCTGTATGGTGGATTAGACAGTCAATTCTACAATCTATAGTAGAGTACTCAAGATTGGTCAGATTGCCACTTAATAAAGTAAGTTCTTACTCAAAAGTAAATGAGGCTTATGTCACCTTTACTCAAGAATTTGAAAGGAGCCCGACGCATGAAGAGTTAGCGGACCTCCTAGATATGAAAGTAGGAGATATCAGAAATGTACTCCAAGGTGGAGGTAGACACTTGTCTATGGATGCGCCTGTAGGTGGAGAAGATGGAGATGCCTCTATGTTAGATCTATTCGTAGATAATGACCAGAGTCTTCCCGATTTGAATCTGATGGAAGCGTCTCTTAAGGATGAAGTGAAGTTTGGATTATCTCTTCTTAGCTCTAGAGAAATAGAAGTTCTTTCTGCTTATTATGGACTTAATGGTCATAAGTCATTGACTCTAGAAGAGATAGGAGAATTATACGGATTGACCAGAGAAAGAGTAAGACAAATCAAAGAAAGAGCGCTGAGAAGACTAAGAAAGTCAGTCAACAGAAATGCTTTGAAGTCATACTTAGGATAAAATAGACTTTTCGTAGAAAAATATATTACACCCTTAGGCTTATGGATTAACTTCCATAGGCCTTTTTTAATGAAAATATTATATGGTGATATTTCGAATGCTATCAGTACTTGTGCTTTGGGGACTTGGTCTTACCGTAGTTATGATGCTCGTCAAGGCTATAGTTGGTGGCGGTGCTAAGTTAGGAAGTCAGCGAGTACAGGATAAATTAAAAAAAACCATAGCAGAATTGGTTGCAGGACTTATACCCTTTGGCATAGAAGAGAAGCAGGAACTTGCCCGTGATTTTCAAGAAACACAAACCAATAAGACTTTTTCGTATGGATATTTTTCGACGATATTCAAGGAGCCAGTGCTGGCTTATGCGCGAATAGATACACATAAGGGTGGATGTCAGATTATGGGTGAGACGACAACGATGACTTGCGAACTAAGATATGATGGACAGCAAACTTCTGTATATATAGATGGCCAGCACTACGGGCAAATCAACGCAGACAGCATTTTAGCAGATACAAAAGGCAAAGAAATTGTCAAATTAGATTGTAACTCGTACCCACTCTATGACGTCATAAAAGAGAACGAACAGCCGGCAGCTTATATAGATAAGAAGTCTGATGCCAATAGCAACAAACGTTTTTTTACAATGTTAAATGCTGATATCAAACTTAGTACTGAAGTGTTGGTCGCTTATATTCTATATTATAAACTAATCAAAACAAGATAAAATAATGCTTAGAGCGCTTATAACTGTATTTGCAATTTTCACGCTTGGGCTGAGCCTTACAGCACAGAGCCAAGACACAGATAAGACTAAAGAAATGGATCAGGCCTTATCTGAAATGAGTAAGATGATGGACTCATTAGACTTATCTAAGATTCTACAAGATGAGAGTCTTCAAGATTTGATGAAAGGATTCGATATGGGTCAGATGAACTTGGATTCAATCAACATTGAGGAAATGATGGGTTTATTTGGAGAAGGTGGGCTGCCGGGTATGGAAGGTCAAGATCTTCAAAAAATGATGGAGCAAAGTATGAAGATGTTTGAAGGTATGGATATGACGGAGATGAACAAGATGCTAGAAGGTATGGATATCGAAAAAATGTTGGAAGGATTGGACTTGGAGAAGATGCTAGAGGGAATGGATTTGGAGAAAATGCTAGAAGGGATGGACTTAGAGCAAATGATGCCCAAGGATGTGGCGCCAAAAGATGAAAACGGTAAGAAACTGAAGAAAATCTAGGAGATTCCAATTTTAAATACGAATAAATAGGGGAGTGGTAGAAATATCACTCCTTTTTTGTGTTTATAAGAGTATACTTGTATTGAATTTATATGTTAGTTTTTAATAATGAATGCAAAAGACAAAGCTCGGATAATCTTGTATAGATGTCACGAAAAGGGACTAGAGGTATTACTTATCAAGCCTGATCTGCATAAAGATGGCTCTATATGGAAGTTACCAAGAGGTAATTACGGAAAACTAAATCAACTTGATCCTATAGAATTGGCTCGATGTGAGAAAGAAGGTTGTCATAATATGGCAATTGAAGCCGATTGGCATCAGATTCCTTCTGTAAGAGGAATTCTAAAGCACGATTTTCTTAGACTTGGCAACAAGGTTAAGTCAATCTCAGAGTATAGCTACATCAATGTCAAAGAGGCCTTAAAAGAAGTACTTCCGGAGGAATATGCTGCGATTAAGGAATTAAAAGACATACTGACCGACCGAATGCAAGCAAGTATGGTTTAGTTCGATAGGCTAATATTGTGTAGTCACCATATGAAATAAACAAAAACCCCCTATACATTGAAGTATAAGGGGTTTTTTAGTAAGTCGATTTGTTTTGTCTTATAAGGCTTTATGGGCACCATCGCATAGGCCCATTGCATTTCCAGTTTGCTTGCAAGTACAGAAGTGTACATCTTTTGATTCAGTTGCTATGTACTTAGTTGGTGTAAATTCGGTACCCCTGTGTGCACCGTCACAGAAAGGCTGTTTTGCACTTTCTCCGCAAGTACACCAAGCGTATTTTTTACCTTCTTCTACTGAGACTTTTATGGGAGTCTTTCCCGCTATTTTACCTTTTTTCATATTAATAGTTTCTACTAGACTACAGCGAGAAAAGCGTGCCAATCTTAGGGCAGTAGTTGCTGCTTGTCATTAGATTTTTGAAAGAATCAGATTTCTTACCAGCTGATATCACCGTCTGTGTCGGCCTCTGATTCAGTTTCTTGAGGCTCAGGTGTAGTCGTGCTTGATTCTCCATTTGCTGCTGCTTCAGCAGCGGCTTGATCTTCGAGACGTATTTTTTCTTCCCACTCAAGTTGCCTTTTTTCATACAACTCATAATCGAAGTCTGGCATCAACTCAGTCTTGACGTGATTTACAGTATCTTCTAGGTTTGACATAAATCGATTAAAATCCTCCTTGTAGAGGAAAATCTTATGTCTCTCATAGCCATTACCGTCAAATCTCTTGGTGCTCTCTGTAATGGTGATGTAGTAATCCTCACCTTTGGTTTGCCTTACATCGAAGAAATAAGTCCTTCTTTTTCCAGCTCTTACCTTAGAGGAATACACACTTTCAAACTTCTTATCGTCCACTTTTATCTCGTTTTAATTCGAAATGTTTGTACCAATATAGCTGTTTAAATTTATTTCTAGGCTATATCAGTAATTAATAACTTAAGGAAAGGGCGGTGGCTACAAGTCTAAGATTGGACGAGTTGGTTGTAATAGGCATTTTCATTGACAACTTCCGAGTGGGTACCTTGATGCTCTATTCTTCCACTTTCTAGGACTAGAACTTTGTCGAATTCTAGCTGGTTGGAAATTCTATGCGTAATAATTATGCAAGTTTTGCCCTTAAGATCAGTGTCTAAGTGCTCAAGTATCTGGTGCTCAGTATTAGCATCTAAGGCAGATAGGGAGTCATCTAATAGGATAACATCTGGGTTCTTGATGAGTGCACGAGCTAGAGAAATTCTTTGTTTTTGGCCTCCAGATAGCGTAACACCTCTCTCTCCAACTTGCGTTGCATACTGTTCTGGAAGGTCATTTATGTCCTTAGATACCGCGGCTTTTTCTGCATAAGCCATAATCTCTGACAATTCTGAGTGAGGTGCTCCAAATTTTATATTCTCAGATATTAGATCAGAAAACAGAAATACATTCTGAGGCACATAACCTAACTTCTGCCTAAGGGACTGAAGTTTGATAGTATTGATATTCTTTCCATCAATGAGAATTTCCCCTGAAGTGACATCATAGAATCTCAAGAGTAATTCTGCTATGGTACTCTTACCGGAAGCTGTCTTACCGACAATAATGAGCCGCTCTCCTGGCTCAACAGTAAAACTGACATTCTTTAGGGCCTCTATGCCAGTATCTGGGTAAGTAAAAGAAACATCTTTAAATTCTATTCGCCCTTTGAAGTCTTCAATGGATTCAGCCCCAGATTTTATAGTTGGCTGCGTATGCATAATCTCATTGATCCTTGCTTGTGAGGCCTCCGCTTGCTGCACGAGAGATGCGATCCAACCTATCGAGGTAATGGGCCAAGTCAGCATATTAATATAGATGACAAACTCGGCTATGTTGCCAGTTGATATTTCTCCAGCTACTACTAATCCACCGCCTACATATATGGTGAGTAGGGTGCTCAAGCTGACAAGCAATATCATCAAAGGGAAAAAGAGCGCTTGGACTCTAGCGAGTTTGAGAGCTTTATCTTTGTAATCTATACTTTGGTCCTTAAAGAAGGTCTGGAATTCTGACTCTTTGACGTAGGATTTAACAATTCTGATACCCGAGTAAACTTCTTGCGCAGTACTGTTGAGGGTGGATACCTGTTCCTGTATGATCGCACTCTTTTTATTAATAATCGAACTGACATAATATATCGATATCGATAAGAAGGGTAGAGGGAGGAGTGCATACCAACTCAAGGTAGCACTCACCTGAAACATAGAGTAGATAATAAATGAAAAGAGGAATACCACTCGGATACCATACATAATCGCTGGACCTAGGTACATTCTCACCTTGGATACATCAGATGATACTCTCGCCATCAGATCACCTGTTTTATTACGCTTAAAGAAGCTCAGGTCCATCTGCTGATAATGTTCATAGATGTCTTTTCGGAGATCGTACTCGATAAGCCGTGACATAACGATGATGGTCTTCCGCATGAGATACATAAAGAACCCTGATAAGGCGTAAA
Organism: uncultured Saprospiraceae bacterium; assembly: GCA_937969415.1. Lineage (GTDB taxonomy): Bacteria > Bacteroidota > Bacteroidia > Chitinophagales > Saprospiraceae > RFSX01. The sequence continues at coordinate 27,136 of CALBWK010000060.1, forward strand.
AGCCTAAGACCATCGCTACATAAGTGAGAATCTCAGCACCCAGCACATCGCTAAAAGTGCCTTGCACTTGATCTTTATCTAGATTTTGGACTTGATCATTAATGTAGTCTAAGGCATCCCTAATGGCAGGAGGTACCAGTATGCTGAAAAACACAGAAAGCCCTACAAACAAGGTCCCTAGACCAAATCTTAATTTGTATCTGAGTAGGTACTTATTTAGAAATTTTAGATTTTTCAAGCATAGAGATTTGAGAGTGCAAAGGTAACTTTTATTACTGGTCGCCTTTATCGATTCGACGAATTACTCTTTACTCTAACCTCAAATAAGGCTGTAGAGTTGTGAATAGACTATCATTGATTAATTTGGGACTCTAGATGTTCAGCTCTAGGTGTTTTCACTCCATAGTTTTATAGTGAAATATTGTTATTAACGATTTGCAGATAAGCTTTTTAATTAATCCTCAATTAGAGATATGTCAAGCGAAGCCGAACTGAATCACGCAAGACTTTTCGTTTTTGTATGCACTATTCTGCTAGATTATAAGCATATGTTTGAATCGAATATTGATGCCATATTAGAAGAGTATACACATTTGTTAGACGACGACTATTCTTCCATTGTTTTTAGTCAATCGACATTAAGACTTTATCAGGTCTTTTTTCAAAGATTTGAAGATTATATGGATTCAAAGCCATATAGCAGAAATCTAGTGTTTATTTTTTTAGATCCCGAATGGTATGAGATAAGAGTAGATTGTCTTTTACCTCTTATTAAATCTGCTGAAACTGATTTCAAAAATAGCAGATTTGACTATGATAGTGTTCTTGATAGTATGGACTTAAATAGAAGGCCTTCAGACAGTGAACTGTTTAGGGAAATTGCTAAGCTCTATCTAAAATCATAGAGTATCATTGTAGGAGACTTTTGGGATTTGCATGTTGTTACTCTAACCTCAAATAAGGCTCTAGAGTTGTGAATAGACTATCATTCATCACCCTGATCTTTTTGATGTCTTCTACTTTTGTGTAATCTCCGTGTTGTCTTCTGTAACGGACTATTAGCTTGGCTAGGTTGTAGCTGATTAGATAATGCCTAGAAAGGCTGTCTTGCTCCCCGTTGATATTGATATAACGGAATGGAGCAGTGACATGTAGGCGCTTTTTATTCATTAGAAAAAATGAGTCGGTTATGCCCCAGATGTCTCTGAGTTGCTCTTTGCTATGGAAACCACCCAGTTTTTCTCTTCTCTCAACGATGATCTTAGATACGACTGGCCCAACTCCCCATAGGGACTCTAACTCTGTGGCTGAAGCAGAATTTATATTCAGGACCTTGTCAGATCGCTTTTTCTTAGGTGGATATTGGTTGACAAAAGTCTTAGTAGGAATCGGAGTTAAGGTACAATACTTGGCGATTCTCTGATAGACTGTATCGTGAAGCGTATAGATCTTAGCTAGATCTTGGCAAGATTTAAATGAACCACCCTTCTTCTGATAATTCATTATGCTTTTGATAACCCACGGCCGCACACCTAATGATAGCCATTGCAGACTATCCAATTTGTTGGGGTCAAATTCGAAATTTCTAGCTGGTGGGTATTTACTCTTGTAGGATTTTTTCTTGAAACTTTTTTTGTCGTAGGTTTTCTTTTTGAATTTTTTGGCTGCTGTTGTTATTTGCTTTCTATGCTCAATGGACTCTACAGGAATGAGTAGCTCTTCTAAAGATTGGGACTCTGTATTAATTATATGCGTAGGCTTGTAATAAAAAGTATAAGCATAAAGGCAGACAAGAAATCCAGCTAGTAAAGCAAGAATTCTCTTGTCGCCTTTTCTCGTTTTGATATTTCTTTCCCAGTTAACTTTCATAGACTTATGGTATAAGCACCTTGCTTAGATGTATGATGTATCGGTATGTCTAAGTTTTTTGCAGCCCGCTGATAGGCCCATAGTTTATCCTTGACTGTACCGTCTAGGATGATCATTTTGGGACAGTACTGTCTATTAAGTTCGTAAATGTTGCCTTTGTATTTTCCAGTGAGGATGATATAGTCCGTTGGCTCTGAAGTTGACCATTGTAGATCTGCCTTTCTAGGATCAATTAGTAGGAGCTTGTCTTTTATTTTGTATAGATTCTGATGTTTTGTGATTTCACTTGGTGTCTGGTCTAGTTGAGTTAGGACTCTATTGTAGAGTCGATTGTTTTTAGCAACAAAGTTGATGCTTCTTGGGTCCAAATCCTCTGAGGTATATTGATACAAGTTTCCGCTAGCAATATAGTCTAGGACTGTACCTTTATAGCTGTCGTAAACATAGAGTGTTGACTTATCCCAAGCAGAAACATTTTCGAAGTTGTGGATAATGGACTGAATGATCAGACACATTAATATTCCGTATACATATCGACTATCTTTATTCTTTACGAAAAGTGTAAAGAAGAGTAGAGCAATGTAAAACAGGAGCACAGAGGTAGCGGAGATCCATAAGTTATCAGCACTGCAGAATGGTAATTCTTGTATCTTGAAAATCACAGTATTAAAGCAACTAATTATATTGTCAAGTAAGTATCCTAATATGTCTATCAATTGGTTGCTGCTTCCTAGTATTAATAATAAACTTAGTGATATAAGCCCTAGTGCAAGGATGGCATAAGCGGCTGGGACTGCAAATATTCCTGATAGCCAGAAGTAGGAGGGTAGTTTGTGGAAGTAACCTATAGCTAGGGGAGAGACAAAGAGTTGAGCAGAGATGGAGACAGCGATGCCACTCCAGAGGTATTTGAATGGCCACCATTTAAAAATGAGAGACCTATAAATTGGACCATAGAAAGTAAGTATGCCTAGTAGTGCCAAGAATGAAAACTGAAATCCTGCTTGAAATAGATAATGCGGATCATAGATTAACATAATCAATGCAGCTGACGCGAGTATATTAATAGAGTTGGCTTTCCGCATTAATCCCTTCCCCAGAAAATATAATGTAAACATAAGCGCAGCACGAGTAACTGCTGCAGCCAGCCCAGTCAGAAAAGCAAAAGCCCAAATTGTGCTAATGATGACTGCAGTTTGTACGAGCTTCATAGTGGTAGATCGTGTAGGAACTAGCTTAAATAAGAGTAGAATAAAACTGGCCAAGATGCCGACATGTAGGCCACTCACTGCCAATACGTGTACAGCACCCGTATCGGTATAAGCTTCATATAATTCTTCACTTAGAAGTTTCCTTTCTCCAAGAATCATCGCGGCGGCTACAGCAAGATTGTTTTCTTTTGTTAAGAGTTGACTTAGGTGATTTATGCAAGTGTTTCTGAGTCGTTTGGATTTTATGCTGAGGTTGTCATAATTGAGATTTGGCAATAAGACTAAATCTTCTTTTTTGAAGTGACCTCGATGATAAATACCTCTATTATTGAGGTACTCTTTGTAATCAAATACATGCGGGTTCGAATTGGGCTTTTCTAAATAGAATTTGTATTTCACTAATAAGCATTGACCTAAGGCCAGTTGTATATCTGAATCATTACTGATATAGGTCATTAACTTGCCGGTACTCTGCATAAGGCCGAGACTATCAGAGCCTGTATAGAGTAGGGTCGATATACATCGTGTCGAGTTCTTGAGTTGGACTTTATCATCTATTCTGAGAATCATATAATCTGATTCTACGTAATTGCTAAAGTGAGATTGTTGATAAGATAACTGGGAAAGTCTAGTATGTATGCCTCCAAACAAAAAGAAGAATAACATCCAATATACGCCGACGAGTGTCCGATGTTCTCTTAATAGTAAAGCACTGAAAAGCGTGTAAAGGATAATAAATACGATAAATTCAAAGTGTGCTTCATAGAATAGTGGACCTAACTTAAAGCTAAGTATGCCTAGAATTAGGGGAATTACGAATTTTAATACAGGAGTTCTATTGAGGTTGAAATTGTCCATTCTGCTCCGTTGTACAATCAAGTTAGCGAACTATGACCATAAATTGACACTTCCGTATTGATTTTATGTATTTATGTTACTTGTTACTTCAATAATTGTCTAATACTTAGCAGGGGTAGTCATCGTTAATGATTAAATTAGAGGTAGACAAACCCTTAGATTGAATAGCGTATGACCAGAGTAATATTGATTGTGTTAATGTGGGTATTGTTAGGTGTCTTGTTTTTTACCATCAAGAAAAATTGTTGTGGTAACAAGCCGCAGGCTCAGTTGCCTGCCGCAACTTCTGTTTCTGGACAGACTAGTAATGATCAAACCGATATTGTTAAGCCTGACGAAGATGTGAGTTCATCTGATAGTGCGGTTGTAGGGGAGCGGTCTGAGATGGACAAGGATACACAAAGTCTAACTCAAAATGCAAGTCAAACAAATTATGACTACAATGAATACTCGACGATAAAGTCTGATGACGATAAAAGCATCATACCATTTTCAGAAGAAAGTACTTTAAGTACTGAGGTCCAGGCCTTACTAGAGGAAACGTGTTCAGATTTATCTACTTCCTTGGACAAAGTTCGGATAACAGCTTATGGAGAGAATAGGTCAGGTTATTTGAGGAAAATGGAAGATTTCCTAATACGTTGTGGAGTATCACCTGGCAGAGTTGATTTATCATCCAAGAGTAAAAACGATACTTACGAGGATGAGATAGTATTGCAAGTTTTATAGTCCATAAATTATAACTATGATATTCTTAAGCATACTCAATGATTTTTGTAGTTGGTGGATGTTCTGGTGGATAGCACCTTTTATTTTGGGTCTTGCCTTAGGCGCTGCCATATGGAAGAGGTATAAAAATAGAGTGGATGAGTTAGTTCAAGTTAACGAGAGATATAAGTCGTCTATATATGATATGGAATCTCAACTCACAAAGCTTAAGTCTGAGAATGAGAATTGCAACTCTCAACTTTCGGAAGCCTCCCGAATAAATAAGAGACTAAAGCTCGAAAGTGAACAACTCAAAAAGAAATCCTTAGAGCAGAACGTATTATCAGGCCTGTCACGTGATAAGGTAAAGAATAAGCCCAATGTCAATCAGATAGCAGCTACAGCTACTAATCAAGGTGCTCAAGATTCTATTAATAAGAAGTCTTATGCGGCATTGCAACCTACTAATCTCCAAGTTATTGAAGGTATAGGACCCAAGATAGAGAGTATGCTAAAGGAAAATGGCATCAATGATTGGTTGACCTTATCTAAGAAATCTAGAGGAGAGCTTAGGGCAATTCTAGAGAAGCAAGGATCACGCTATAGTATAATAGATCCTAGCAGTTGGCCATTACAAGCGCACAAAGCAGCTAGAGGTATGTGGGACAATTTGATAGAACTTCAATCTCAGGATGGTTCTGATTCTAAACTTCAAAGAATAGTAAAAAAGCTCAATCAGAGCTAAGTTCACACATTATTGAACCATATCATTATAGACTCATTTAATGTGGTATGGAATCGAAGGCATATATAGGAGGAGGCTGTTTTTGGTGTACAGAAGCCTATTTTACTCGTCTCAAGGGTGTTAAGAAAGTTGTTTCTGGCTACGCAGGAGGAAAAAATTCCAATCCTACCTATAAGGAAGTCTGTAGTGGTATGACCGGTCATGCCGAGCTGATCGAGGTCACATATGATACAACACAAGTATCATACGAAGATTTACTGGAGATATTCTTTCTGACTCATAATCCAACAACACTTAATCGACAAGGTAACGATGTCGGCACACAATATCGTTCTGTGATCTTTTATCAGAGCGAAGAAGAAAAATCACTAGCCACTGAATTTATAAATCAAAAAGCTTCTACCTATTGGGATGATCCCATTATGACAAGCTTAGAGCCACTAGATGTCTTTTATTCTGCAGAGGCCTATCATCAGGATTATTATAGGCTAAATCCAAAGCAAGGATACTGTCAGATTGTGATTGCTCCAAAGATTAGAAAACTGGAAACTCACTTTAAGGATCGTCTTAAAGCACAATAATTAATAATAGATGGAATACAATAAATTAACGCCTGAGGAGAAATATGTTATCGAAGAAAAAGGCACAGAAAGGCCTTTTACGGGTGAGTATAATGACCATTATCAGAACGGTATTTATACCTGTAGAAAATGTAATTCTGAATTGTATCGTTCTGAATCAAAGTTTAAGTCAGGTTGTGGATGGCCAACATTTGATGATGAGATAGAGGGAGCAGTGAAGCGGTTAATGGACAAAGATGGAAGGCGAACAGAGATTCTTTGTAATAATTGTGATGGGCATCTTGGTCACGTATTTATAGGTGAGCGCTTAACTGAAAAAAATACCAGGCACTGCGTCAATTCTCTATCTATGAGATTCAAACCTACTTAGGTCAATTATCGAATAGGCTGCCCCAGTTTTTATGTAATTTATTTACAGTATCAGCAGACCATTTTTCTATGTCTATTCTGAGCTGGTTACCATCTGTGTTGACAAATGCAGGTCCTATTTCTAGTCTTGTATGGGTTAAGAGTTTTCCGAATTGTATAAAGTGATGACTAAATATACTTCTCTGGAACCAAAGATCTTTCTTTGTTCTATATTCAATAATTATAGGTACTACAGGTACATTATTTTGCGCTGCTTCAAAGAAGGTCCCTTTCTTATAGGGCATCAGTTCTTTTTTGTCATTGGTTGTGCCTTCAGGAAACACCAATACATTTTTACCTTCTAGTAGTGTCTTGACCATCGTTTTCTTCACTGAAGATCGACTTTCTTGATTGTCACGTTGGACGTAGATGACGCCAGTCTTTTCTGCCCCAGTACTTATGAGTGGCAGGTCTCCTACCTCTGCTTTGGCAATGACGTATGCGTCTATGTAGTCTGCTATAATAAGAGGATCTGAGAAACTTCTGTGGTTACTAACGTATAAGGCGGTGTCAGTGTGAGGCGCACCACTTACTTGTACTTTTATACCTAGAATCACCTTTGAGATTTTCACCCAAGCTCTGCGCACTTTAAAAGCTGACTCTGGCGATAGCTTAAATAGCTTGTCTGCAATAAGTAGGGGAGGCACGAAAATCAGTAGAGAAATAATAATGAGTATAATCCTTACTAGAGCCAATAACAACGAGAATGGATTATACATGTAGGGTGATTCGGTGATAAGCCCAAAATAAGAAAATTCTACTGAGGTGATGTCAGAAGGTAGCCCAAAGTAAGTTCAAATGCACCACCCCCTCTTGTATGAAAGTTGAGGTCTGAAACATTTATATCATAAGAAATTGCTCCGCTCCAAGATGATGTACGTATTCCTGCACTTATTATTATACTTTCCGCTCCAAGACCATCTATGTTATTGATCAATCTCAGACCAGTGCCGATTTGTAGTTTATAATCGTCATAGTCATTGACAGAAAGTTTCAATACATATGCAGGCACGATTTGCAGTGATTTTACTTGAGAAATAAACTTTGCCTGAAATTGATGTATTGTAGACCTGTTAGCTTCTATTGCAATTCTCGCTAAGCCTGTAATCCGTGTACCGATAGATTCTTGATTATCAAAACTTCCTATAGTAGGATTATTTAGATGTGCTGTAGCAAGAGCGAATTCAGTTTCGATGTTTTTAAATTCATTAATTAGTCTTGCGCCGAAGTCTATAGAAAAGTAAGAAAGATTATCTACCAAAGGAGGTTCTCCTGAGGAGATATCTGTATTGATTTCAAAAATAGATTGATCATATTGTCTGCCAAACCATAGATTACTGGAGTTAATATTGGTATTGTTATAACCCAAACCAGCCCCTAGAAATAAGCTTGCTTTATTATGTCGTTGATCGACCAACTTTCTTCCATAATTCGACACTAGGGTAGCACCGTTGATTTTGTATACTCCTGAGTTGGAAACATCATTATAGAAGTATATCCCTCCATTCCAATTATCTACTGCCGATTGGTAAAATGAATAGTCTGCTTCTATAAGGGCTGAGCTGTAGGCGCCTTTGGATATTTTGTTCCATTGATCTCTATATGTAATGGTTATCCTACCATTGTTATTATCGCCTATTTTTTCTAGACTACTATAAGTTGGATTGTCGTAGCTAGATTGACTAAGAATATTTGAGAAAAAAGCATCCTGCCCGTATCCATAAATGGCGAGAGAACTCAAAAATGCTATGTGGATCAGAATTCTAATTACAGCTTAATTTATCAAAGTTGTTACACCTCGTGTAGAACCAGTGTCACCTCTCAAGCTTTGGTATTCAATTGTCCATATATAACTTCCAGAAGGAAGTAGTTCTCCTTGGAATCGGCCATCCCATCCTTGCAGCTCATTATTAGGCGTAAGATTATGCGCTTCATATACCTTTTGTCCTGATCTGCCATAAATTGTAAAAGCGGTAACCGTGAAATCAGGATTCCCATAGATAGAGAGTATGTCGTTAACGCCATCACCGTTAGGAGAAAAACCTGTTGGTACTTCTAGGTTCATATCATCGACAACGTTGATATTGATATAAGCCTCTTTGTTACATCCGTTTTCGTCTTCAATTAATAACTGTGCTGAAAAAGATTCGGTAATATTTTCGATTCTAGGACTTCCGCAGTCTGTACAGCTAAAATTTTCTATTTGGGGTGCATTCCAATTGTAGCTTATGTCTCCTTTCGCATTTTCCATATTTACACTAAGCTCAACACTGCCACCAAAATCAACTAATAAGTCTCCTGTAATTTCTACAGATATTTCCTGGGCAGGTAATACTGTTAAGAGTCTCTCTTCGATGCATCCATTAGCATCCATAATGCTTAATTGGTATTCACCACTTTCGAGATCATTAAAGGTATTGTTGGTTTGCATAACTCCTCCATTCAAAGAAAACATTACAGGTTGCATCCCTGTAATAATTTCAACAGAAATGCTACCGTCGTTATTCTGATAACATTTTTCGTTTTCGACTAACGGTTCGATTTCTAAGGCTTGAAATTGTTCAGTTAGTATAACTGTTTCTACAACAGTACATCCTTCTGCATCTGTTACAGTTACGCTGTATTCGCCCGCAGGAAGATTGTTTAAAGTAGGACCATTTCCTAGTACGTTCCACTCATAAGCATATGGTTCATAGCCTCCTGTGGTCAGAAGAGTAATGAATCCATCTTCAGTGCCAGGGCACATCAGATCTTGTTTTGATATTTGAACTTGAAGAGTTTCATCTTCAGTAATTGACATTTGCGATACAACGCTGCAATTGTTTGCATCTGTAACTGTTACAGAATATGTTCCTGCACTCAGTCCATTCAAGCTGCTTGCATCACTATCGTCGGACCAGAGATAAGTGTATGGTGCTTGACCACCTTGTACTTGTGTCTCTAGTGTTCCATTAGGTTCGTTGATACAAGTGAAGAGATTAGTTAGCTCTAGTGATGCAGCTAGATCAGTATCGATTGTTAGGTCAAATTCAAATATCTCTGATTGACATTGTCTGTTGTTCGCATCTATTACTATTAGACTATAGCTGCCAGACTCAAGGTCAGTTAAGTCCTTGTCCTGAGCAGTAAATCCATTTGGTCCAGTCCATTGGTATTCATAAGATCCAGATCCGCCTCTTGGTTGGATGCTAATCGATCCATCTGATCCTGGGTTACAACTTACCGCTGTTATATTACTTTCTAAGTCTATTGGCTCTCTTGCTTGTAAGTCAAAACATTCACGGACTTCACAACGATTACTATCAGTAACTGTAACACAAAAAGTACCGACACCAAGGTCGCTGAGACTGGTCGCTGTCGAATTGTTATCCCAAATTATTTCTAAGTCTCCAGTTCCTCCGGATACTTCCAAGTCTATCTGGCCATCAACTGCAAGTTCACAGTTGGGTTGGTTTATTGTTGAAGCGATTATCAATGCTTCAGGAGCTTCTAGGTTAATAACTGCAGTAGCAAAACATCCATCACTATCCGTTACAGTTATAGAGTTGGGTCCTGCAACTAAGTTGGTGGCAGTTGCACTAGTTTCGTCAGACGACCACTGGTAGAAGTAATCCCTAGATCCATTTTCCACAACTACTGTTGCCATCCCTTCAGAAGAATTGTAGCAAGCTAAGTCTGTTACATTTTCGAAATCAAGTAAGAGTCCCTGACTTTGCTCTACTTCACTGGAACCTGTAACTACACAACCAAGGCTGTCGGTAACTTGCCACTGTAAAGTACCAGCACTGAGGTCATTTAGGGTGTCGGAAGCGATGGTTCCATTCCAGATTGTTGAGTAAGGGGCTTTGCCGCCAAAACTAAAAACTGATGCAAATGCTTCAGGATTTACTCCATTGCAATTGAGCGGATCAGATTGTACATACGTACTTATTAGCTCTACAGGATTTATGATTTCAAAGGACTCTTCTAGTGTGCAACCAAGATTATCTGTTACGATTACACTATAGTTTCCACTTTCTAGATTTGTCTGAGTGCTTTGGTCGCTTCCTGTTGCCCATACTATCGAGAACGGTGGATTTTCACCTGAAATTTGAAGTTCTATACTTGCGTCATTATCGTCTCTACAAGTGATTTGTTGCACTATAGATGTTAGTTCAAAGGCCGGCGGTGCATCGACGGTTATCATTTGTTCTATTGCACAGCCATTAGTATCGGATACTCTTAAAGGCCAAGTGCCAGGAGGTATGGATCTGAATACTCCATTATCATTAAAAGCACTGTTGTTGCCTATCTGGATGATGTATTGTAAGTCTGATATACCTTCTGCGTTGACCACTACTCTAGCTGTAGTTTGCGAAGAACACATAGGTTGCTCAATGTTTACACTGATTATTTCTGGTAATGTAGAAGAGCAAGGGATGGCAGTACAAGTTGTGCTCGCCACTGGGCTATTGCATCCTCCGGCATTAAGTGCCCTGACCATTACAGTTACAGGTTCATCTTCAAGCATTCCACCGATTTGGATTCGGTTTTCAGATACAATATCAACTGTATAGATTCCTGCAACTATCGACTCGGGGACATCTGTCGAGTACCATCTGTTTTTGCCAACAACCATAAATTCGTATGACGAACTATTATTTGGCCAGGTGATTTCTATTTGACCCTCTGCAACTTGGTTGCATTCTAGAACAGGTAGCTCTTCTCTTTCATAAACCTGAACCCAAGTAGAATCTACATAAGTACATCCATAGCTGTCTACTAAGTTGAGATAGTAGTAACGGGAACTTTGAATCTGCCCGCCTGTAGTGCTACAAGTAGGACAATCTAGACCAATGGAAGGACTCCAATTATAATCCAATTCATATTTAGGATTGATGGTTAGATGCCATCCTCCAAGTTGCCCATTAAAGGCTTTTGTATCATCGACAATGTAAAGCGTATATGCCCCATTTAATTCTGAAGTAATTGGAGAGAGCCATTCATCAAAACTACCTTCTGGTAAAAAGTTTCCGGTATAGTTTGGATTGCCAGGTATTCCTGCACTCTCAGATGCATTCCCTCCGTTTATATTTTGTGTTGCAGTAGTTGTAAAGCAGGTTTGGATTAATCCGGTTCCGCCATCAAAGTTGTCATTGTCCGAACTAAGTTCTAAGATTTGACCAGAAGGCGCTTGCAAGAATATATCTAAATCCTTGAGTTGATTGTGCTGCAAGTCATCAATGCAGATTTCAGAAATGATACTAGGATTAAGTGAAATGTCTTTTAACCCGCTTACGACTATTGTAGATTCTGTTGCATCAGCTGTAGTTAAGATATCTACAGTTTCTGTAGATATAAATTCTAGATTGTCTGATGGATTTATTTCTCCAAGGTCAGCAGTGAGAGAAAAAGTCTCATCTGAGCAAATTACAAGCGTATCTAATAAATCAATATCCGTTAAGATATTATCAAAGAGTGGTAAGATGAATGTATCAACAGTACAAATATTTCTTCTTAATCCTAGGTAGATAAACTCTGTACCCTCTGCTAGATTATCTAGCATCGGTATGAGGGGAACGCTTACGGTTGTGGACCCTGCTTGGATACTAATCGCATCAGGTAAAGACGCAAAATCAACACCTTCTGTGGCAGGATTTACAAGATCGGCATCAGTTAGCACCGTGAGTTCTACAGGCAAGTCACTCGCTAGAGGTTCTGCAATAGATATGTCTATGGAACCAGTTGCGCAGTCTTCCGCAAGACCACCCTCGATTCCAGGGTTGTTAATGTCTACAATCAAATCCTTTGTAGAGAAACTTCTACCTTCTAGGAATACTGCTGAATCTATAATTCTGTCTCCGCCATCTCCAATCGCAATTTCTATAGTATAGGTTTCACAAGGGATAACAGCAGCTTGAGCAATAAAGATATCTAAGAAACCATTGAATGCGGGTTCAGAGTCAAGGGGATTTTCATTGTAGTACTGAGCGAAAGCTAGAGATTCATTAGTACCATCACATAACCCCCCATCTGCACGGACGCCAGGCATACCATTGTTGACCGAATTTACAGTAACAGGTAAATCCAAAAACTCGCCAGGTCTATTAGGGTCAGGTACACGAGCAATATTCTCATTATTGTAGAATCCACCACCTGGTTTCGGGCCAGTTATAAAAAATCCAAAAACATCGTTGCTACCGAGGCAAACAAATTTGGGATATTCTTCTGAGGCGAAAACATATCTAAAACTCAATAAATCTGAAGAAGGAATAAATTCAATCTCGAACTTAGCGATATCTAGTACATTGACACCTGCAAGAGCATTAAGGTCTTCGTCAACTATGGAATTGTTAGATGTGTTACCATTTAATTGTGTTTCGGAATTGAGTTGATTGACATTGCGTGCATGACCTGTCGTGAGTACAATTCCTTTTTCTATTCCTATCGATGATTCTGCATTGTCAAAAATACCTACAGAACTTTCAAATCCGGAGTACTGCGTATTGAGCAATGTTACTCCATTACCCAGAAATACATTTTCTATGATGTTATCAGGTTGTAGAGGTGGGACATCACCTGGATGGATAGTCATTTGGCCCATAGCTTGGGCACAAGACCATAAAATCAAACCGATCGTAAGGATATTTTTCACAGCTTGAAGATAACCACTTTTTGACTTTGAGTCAAAGAAAAGAATGAAATGCATTACAGAAATAGATAATGTGTAAAGTATTGGTTAAGAGTATTTTAAGTATAGATTATATCTAAATATATAAGACATTGATAATCCATCGCTTATAAAAGGTCATTCGTCAAAAAGTCCTCCTTATATAGACCAAAATGCTTAGATTTAGTCACTGAAATTCAATCTTTTAAGGATTATTTATTGAATACGCGTAATGATGAAGTTTTTCAAGTTTGTTTTCGCCTCATGTCTTGGGACTATCCTTGCTTTTGTGGCTATCGGAATTATAATGGCAGTTGTAGGTGGTATTGCTGCCGCCACAGGATCTAAGCCAGTTAGTGATGGCATTTTGCTATTGGACTTTGATACTCCTGTGCCTGAAAAGACAGGCAATGTCGCTTCGCAGTCATTTAGCTTTGAAGCTCCTAGTGATTTAGGTCTCTATCGGATACAAAAGTTGATCAAGCATGCACAGACTGATCCTTCGATAAATGGTATAGTATACAAAGTCAGTGCATCGACACCTCTAGGTCTTGCAACAGCATCTACACTTAGAGAATCTCTTAAGGAGTTCAGAGACTCTACTGATAAGTTTATATACACCTACGCAGATTTCTTTGATAATACTTCCTACCTCTTAGCATCCTCTTCAGATTCAATTTTTGTTAACCCTAATGGAATTTTGGATATCAATGGTTACGGAACGATGATTCCTTTCTTTAAAGGTGCGATGGAAAAACTGGGTGTGGATATGAATATCTTTTACGCAGGCCAGTTTAAAAGTGCAACAGAACCTTTTAGAAGAAAGGAGATGAGTGAGCAAAATAAAATACAAACACGTGAGTACCTCAATGACAATTACCAATTGTACTTGGAGGAAGTTGCAGAGGCTCGATCAACTTCAGTTGCCAATCTCAAGACGATAATCGGTGAACTTGATCTTGACAACACGGGTCGGGCAGTAGAGCTAGGTTTAGTGGATGAGCAAGCACATTGGTTTCAGTTTGAAGATAAGCTCAGAACAAAGCTAGGCATTAAGGAAGGTAAAAACATTAGTTACACAAGTATCGATGATTACTCATTAGATACAAAAGTCGGTAAAGGTTCTTCCAAGAATCGAGTAGCTCTTGTATTTGCAGAAGGTGAAGTGCAGTACGCCGCAGACAAAAAAGGTGTCATTACAGAATCAGAGTATCACAAAATTTTTGATAAAATCCGAAAAGATAAAAAGGTCAAAGCCGTTGTCTTAAGAGTTAATTCTCCTGGGGGAAGTGCATTTACTTCCGATGTTATCTGGAGAGAAATGAAAGAATTACAAGCGAGAGGCATTCCTGTGATTGCATCGTTTGGTGACTATGCTGCTTCTGGAGGCTATTACATTGCTGCAAGTGCGGATACAATCGTTTCTCATCCCAAAACTTTGACAGGTTCTATAGGTGTCTTTTCTATGATGCCTAATTTTACAGACTTTATGGATAACAAACTGGGAATCACTTTTGATACCGTAAAAACGAGTCCTCACGCAATATTATTAAGTCCATTTTTTGATCTTAATGATCCTGAAAAAACTGCAATGCAATCGTACACTGATAATATGTACAATCAGTTTCTTGATGTTGTTGCCGATGGACGAGGTAAGACAAGAGATGAGATACATAAAGTAGCTCAAGGAAGAGTCTGGACAGGCCAGAAAGCTAGTGAAATAGGGCTTGTTGACGTTATCGGTGGCATAGATAGGGCTGTCGAGATAGCGGCAGAGAAGGCAGACTTAGAAGACTATAAGGTCGTAGAGTATCCATCTATCAAGAAAGAATTCTGGGAAGAAATATTAATGGAAATGTCTCAGTCTCAAAGAGCCAATCTTGCAGAGCATTTGTTAGGAAAAACTGGAGGTGCAAAAGTTAATAAGACAATGAAAGAAGTGCAGAATATGATGCAGTACCGTGAGCCAATGGCGCGCTTACCTTTTATATTGACAAATTAATTATCAGCGATAAATTTGGAAGAACTTATAACGATTCCTCTATTTCCTTTGTCACTAGTAGCTTATCCAGGTAAGCCACTTAATCTGCACATTTTCGAGCCACGTTACAGGCAATTAATTAATGACTGCGAGACAGAATATATGCGCTTTGGCATTCCAACTTTTCAAGATGGTAAAGCGCTGACCTTTGGCACATTGATGAAGTTAACGGAAATTTCGAAGGTATACCCAGATGGTAAGATGGATGTCAAGACACTCGGAATCCAACCTTTTGAAGTTGTGGAATATTATAGCATTCTTAAAGACAAACTATATCCCGGAGGTGAAGTGTTGTTTATGGAGCACGACGACTTAGTGGGCAGAAGAGATTTAGCTGTAGAGGTGATAGAGCTAGTTAACGAACTCTACGACTTGATGAAAGTTGAGACAGCTTTAGTAGAATGGGATACCAATTTTAGGATCTTTAATATAGCCGATAAGTTAGGGCTCAGTCAATCCCAAGAGTTAGATTTGCTGCGTATCCAAGATGAAAACGAGCGACTCTTTCTCGTTAAGAAACATCTGCAGGAACTGTTGCCAGTTGTAAGAAATACAGAGAAGATGCGGCAGCGAGTCCAAGCCAATGGGCATTTTAAAAATGTAATACCACCTAAGTTCTAATTACAATCTGTCTCCGTAAAGGTCTAGTTTGAGTGAAAAGATGTGCGAAATAAGTACACCAGATACACTACCAATATTGGTTAAGGCGTAATCGATATTTATTTTTCCTAAGTTTAATCCTAGTCCTATATTCGGTTGGAATTCAAAAGAGGTATTGGCTTGCTCATTGATGATGTTTTGGAAGTTACCAACGCCAACTCTAAAGAAGGCCAAGTCACCATAATTAACTTCAAGACCTATGGTAGGATCGATACCCAAACTCTTCCCACTAAATACTCCTGACTTCGTACCATCAGAAGAGACTCTAATATCAGATTCTACTAGATAAGAAAATTTACCTCTCGTCTCAATCTCATATGCTGCTGCAAATACCAACTTAGGTAAAGCGACTTCAGTGCTACTGACTGGGATAACATTGCCAGTGCTCTGGAACACTGCCTGGACATCAGGCGTTAGGTCAAAACTCCAGCTGTTGACAGTAGTGGTAATATCCCTACCCATTAGGCCCAGCTTCAGATTCCCCAGATCATACATCAGGCCCAAGTCAAGACCAAAACCTATTGCTTGGCCAAAAGAGCCTATATTTCTATAAATAATCTTAGCACTACCACCCAATGATAAGCCATCGATGCCTGTATCCTGACCATAGGACAAGAAAAATGCATAGTCAGCCGCAGAGAACTCTTCTACTCGGTTATAATCTAAGGCACCATCAGGGCCTATAAGATTAAGGGTATTAGGGATCTGATCTACTCCCATTCTTATAAGTGATAAGCTAGCAAAGCTGTTGTTTCTTTCTGAGAAGCGCTTCCCAAAACTGAGATAATCATAGTTGGCTACTCCGCCAAACCAAGAGGCGTGCATAGCGGCTACTTGAGCGGGAGCTTCTATTTTGGACAGTCCTGCTGGATTCCAGTAAGCTGCTGATATATCATCGATAGTAGCTGCTACACTCCCTTGCATTCCGTGAGCTCTAGCACCGACACCTATATTTAAGAATTCATTGACGAATCTCAGATCAGCTTGTGCAGACAACGTGTTCTGACAGAAAGGCAATAAAAAGCCTGCTGTTATTAGTATCGCAATATGTCTTAGTATACTCATCTAGTATATATATTAAAATAAATCAAAATATGTAAATGGCTCATAATCAGAGCGAGAGTAGATGATAATATTGGAAGGTTATACTTAGGATAACGTTAAGGATAACGTAGTTTAGTATAGTTTGTTATACAAAAATAACCATTTCCTTAATTGAAAACACCATATAGGAATTCTTGATACATACCAAGGTCGTCAATATGCTTTACATCTAGGCCTTTACTACGTTTATCCATTTCGTGAATCAAATAGATGGCCTTTCTCAACTGGGCGAAATCATAGTTTTTGACAGCGGATTTGTACTCGCCGACAATGTATGGATTGACACCTAATTGCTTGGCCATAGTGGCATTATCTGATCTTTCATACTGCTTAGCTACTAGTAGCTTACTGAAGTAGCTGTAAAAAGCACCTACGTTTCTCTGGATAGGATGGGCCTTTTTATTGCTAGCAAAATACTGGGCGATCCGATAGGCTTTTTCTTTGTTCCTAGTACCTATAGCTTTTTGAAGCTCGAAGACGTTGTAGTCTTTATTAATGCCGATATAATTTTCTACGTGATCCAAGGTCACAGCAGTCCCTTTATCGAGGTTGAGGCTAAGCTTTTTTAGCTCATTGGCAATCTTACTGAGATCCGTGCCTAGATTTTCTGCGATAACTTGAGCGACTTTGGGAGAGATTTGGAGGCCTTCCTCTGAACCCATAGAAATGATATAACTGGGTATTTTATTTTCGTACAGTTTCTTGCCCTCTAGCACTGTAGCCTTGGCCTTGATTGTCTTCCAGATCTTTTTTCGCTTATCCAGTTTCTTGTGCTTGTAGGCGAGAACCAATATTGTTTCTGGAGAGGGTTGAGCGAAGTAGCTTTCTAGATTCTCCAGGCCACTAAGCTCTTGAGCTTCCTTGACGATGACCACTCTGTGTGAGGCCATCATAGGATATTGTCGTGCCTGGTCGAGGACTTGCTTAAAGTGGGTTTCCTTGCCATACATCACCACTTGGTTAAATGAGCGCTCGCCTTCGTCGAGAATCTGGGTCTCGATATAATCAGATATGAGGTCAGTGAAGTAGGGCTCTTCGGACATTAAGAAATATACGGGGGCATATTTCTTTGCTTTTAGGTCTTTTAATATGGCTGTATGGGTTTGACTCAAGATGCTACGGTCTGAGGCTGCAATATAGGGCAAGTCTGAGATATCACACTTTATTATAATTTGAAATGAAAAACTGAAATACCCTTCTAGGTCAGAAGGGTGGGGTTGGGTTGTAGTTTTATTTGAGGTATTCCTTACTTTACGCTTCATTCCGTAAGGGGCCTTAGCTCAGTTGGCTAGAGCGCTTGCCTGGCAGGCAAGAGGTCAGGGGTTCGAATCCCCTAGGCTCCACTAAATTTAAAATATGCTTCACTTAAGATGAAAGCATAGCGGCCTTAAATAAAACGAGGCCACCTCGATTACGAGACAGCCTCTGCACGTAGGAATAAACAACTTTTCTTTATCTTACAAAGATCTGTTGAGTAAGCACCTTGTTGTCAGCTTTCAATGACAAGATGTACATACCGGTAGATAGTATATTTTTAGAGAGGTGTATTTCTTTATTGAAAACGGCGCTTGTTATTAACCGACCTTGCATGTCGGTCAGTTGCAATTGATAAGTTTCTTCTTCCTCTGTAGTGATGAGAAGTGCAGATTCATGGTCTGAAAATGTGAAGTCGGCACTATTAAGAATATTTTCATTTGAAGAAAGACCAGATATTTGAGATATAAACTTAGAGCCGAGCATAGTATACCCAGAAGTCTGTTCCTCCCACAGGACCGCAAGTACGCCAAGTTCTTCTAATTTCCAAGTAGGGTCTAACTCTACATTAAAATTGGACAGACCTAGAGATGTCACTGGAATCCCAACGATATTATCCGTCATAGCCGTTCTTAAGATGTTCGGATGTATGGCGTCGGGCCCTTGTTGGGATTGAAAGTTGATAACGTTATTCTCGTATACATATACGCCAAGGAAAATTGTGTTGCTCATAACTGGCATAGATTCAATGTCTATAGATACGTCGATATTTTCTTCATCAACTGCTATGGAAGAGAATGCAAGTTGTACTTCATCTGATAAGGCCAATGCTTCTGCACTTGATACAGTAGGCTCAACAAGAGAAGTCCAGTTACCTGATCCCACAGAAATGGCTTCATTGTTAATATAGAATCGTGGTTGTCCTATAGCATTTAAATTTTGTGACCACCATACTGCAGTTTCATTTTGAAGGTCCCCGCTATCATGTACACCTAGTGGTAGAGCAGGCCCACTTGAAAACTCTTCCTTGAGTGCTTCCATAAAATCCCAACCCCATAGACCGCAGTTGCTACACCAAGATGCGGACACTTTAGTTATGATAGGATTATTTTGAGTGTATCCGGTTAAAGAGAAGAAGCAAAAAAATATTAAGTATATAAGTCTCATTTAGTATAATTCTAAAAAGCCCTACAGAAGTGTAGGGCTTCAATAAACAATCAAATTTAATTAATCAAAATTTATTTTAAATCTTAACTATTGTGCCAATAGAAAATGTATTTTCTCCTTGTAACCTCAGATGATATGTGCCTTGTGCCCAGTTGCTTATGTCAAGACTTATGCGATTGTTTCCTGCAAGAAGTTTTGTTGTAGATTCTATTATTCTTTGTCCGTTACTATTGCACACAATTAAGTTGCTTACCTCTGATGTATGACTGTCAATTTCAAATGTGACTTTGTCCACACTTGGATTAGGATAGATTTGAATCAGATCCACTGCATTCAGTTCTTGTACAGAAGTAGATGGGTCTGACCATAAAGCAAATTCTCCATAATTACCATTGAGTGTTGTACCTACAGTATTGGCTTGAACAGAACTCTCTTCATTCTCAACCCACATAGAGCCATCCCAATTGATAACAGAAAGTTTTTCTGGATCAATTGCATTGTTTCCTTCTATTTCATTTGTTGCATAAGTCAAAGTGATAGCAGAGGAGGGGAGTAAATCGTAATCAACAGCATTTACAAAGTAATACCTATCTACTACCCTTAATCCACTACCATCACCTGAAATTTGAATATTGCCCACATCTAGAGGTAATGGATTATTGTTTTCATCAGTCCCATAAGTTGAGAGTAATAAATATCCATTCTCATTATCTCCTTGTTCTTCTACTAGAAAGGTCATCGGAATAGCAGATTGCAGAGTATCTACAAATGGAATAGTATAAAGACCATTTGCGTTATTGCCTATGTCCCACCTTACATAGCCATACATATCAGATGTTTCTGCAATTATACCTCCTCCATTGACGACTAAGGCTTCCGAGTCAGCATTAAGAATATGCAATACGTTTCTATTTAACTCCAATGTACCTCCGGCGATGTCTACCTCTTTTTCTATACCTATCGTGGCCTCTAGTGTAGTTTCTTGATCACTTTGTAATATCAACTCATTAAATAGAGTATTGAACTCTCCGCCAATTGTTTGCTCTGTACCTTGCAATATAACAACACCGCTTCCAGGATTTAGAGGGTTGCTATTGACGGTATTTATCCAATCACCTGAAATTTCTATCGCCCCATCATTGCTGATTAATCCACCCTGATTAGTAAAGTTGCCATCTATGTGAATAAATGCATCTGGTTGGATTGTAATATCAGCTCCGTCATTATACACTTGGCTATATGTGAGCTGCACAAAAAGAAGTTTAAGCAATAAGACTTTTGTTATTGTAATCTTCATTTGGCTTAGTTTGGACAAGTAATAAGATCATTATCTAATTGTCCAGCCATATTAACTGTGACTCTATAGCAGTTGCCATTAGGAGATCTAAGTATTATTCCACTGCTCGCATCATTGATGTATACGTCTCCATCTGTTACTTCTATTTTGGCACTTGGAGTCGTTGTTCCAAATCCTACATTACCATTATCATTAACTCTGATTGCAGGATTCATAGGATTAGTTCCATCGTGCAAGACATTCAATGTAGGTGCACCATCTTCACCGACAATCATCAGTCTAGCACCTGGTGTAGCTGTTCCGACACCTACTCTTCCATTATCATTTACTCTTATTGCAGGGTTCATTGGGTTAGTACCATCATGAAGAACATTTAGTGTAG
Organism: uncultured Saprospiraceae bacterium; assembly: GCA_937969415.1. Taxonomy (GTDB): domain Bacteria; phylum Bacteroidota; class Bacteroidia; order Chitinophagales; family Saprospiraceae; genus RFSX01. The sequence goes on from CALBWK010000060.1 coordinate 48,070, forward strand.
GTGCACCATCTTCACCGACGACCATCAGTCTTGCACCCGGAGCCGCTGTTCCGACACCGACTCTTCCATTATCATTAACTCTGATTGCAGGGTTCATAGGGTTAGCTCCATCATGAAGAACATTTAGTGTAGGTGCACCATCTTCACCGACGACCATCAGTCTTGCACCCGGAGCCGTTGTTCCTACACCGACTCTTCCATCATCATTGACTCTGATTGCCGGGTTCATAGGGTTAGCACCATCATGTAGGATATTTAAAGAAGGTGCACCATCTTCACCTACGACCATCAATCTAGCACCAGGGGCAGTTGTACCTATACCAACTCTACCATTATCGTTAACTCTAATGGCAGGATTCATAGGATTAGCTCCATCATGTAGGATATTCAAAGTAGGTGCACCATCTTGACCAACAACCATAAATCGTGCTCCAGGCATTGTTGTGCCTACGCCAACATTTCCAGTGTTATTTGAAACAATATCATTTCCACTATCTACCCAACTTCCACTGCCACCATTTACTGGTGTGGGTGTTTGCCAAGAAGCATTGCCATTGCCATCAGATGTAAGCACTGCTCCAGCTGCAGCTCCTGCAGTAACTCTTAAGGAAGTAGTCGTTAGTGTCCCATTTACTTCAAATCTTGTAGTAGGAGCAGTCGTGCCGACACCTACATTTCCGTCTTCGTTTACACGAAGGGCAGGATTCATAGGGTTAGCTCCATCATTTAAGACATTCAATGTAGGCGCACCAGATTCTCCGACAACCATAAATCTAGCACCAGGTGTTGTTGTACCTATACCGACTCTACCATTATCATTGACTCTAAGTGCTGGGTTCATCGGACTAGCACCTGCATTTAAGATATTGAGAGCAGGAGCACCTGCATCACCTACAACCATTAGTTTGGCACCAGGTGTATTTGTGCCGATTCCTACATTACCCGTGTTTCTTGATAAGATATTAAATCCACTATCTATCCAGTTGCTACTGCCTCCAGTAGACATAGGTACTTGCCACGTTGCATTTCCATTGCCGTCAGATGTCAAAACGGAACCTGTGGCTGCTCCAGTTGTAACTTGTAAGCTATTAGCAGTAAGATGACCATTGACATGTAGTCTTGAGGTAGGAGAAGTCGTGCCGATGCCGACATTGCCATCTTCGTTGACTCTGATAGCAGGGTTCATCGGATTAGTGCCGTCATGCAAAATATTCATAGTAGGTGCACCAGCTTGGCCGACGACCATAAATCTTGCTCCGGGAGCAGTTGTTCCGATGCCGACTCTTCCATTGTCATTGACTCTTATGGCAGGGTTCATTGGATTAGTACCATCATTAAGGATGTTCATAGTCGGCGCACCATCTTGGCCAACGACCATAAACCTAGCGCCTGGTGCAGTAGTGCCTATTCCTATTCTACCGTCTTCGTTAATTCTAAATGCAGGGTTCATTGGACTAGTACCATCATTGAGGATGTTAAGTGTAGGCGCACCATCTTGTCCGATAACCATAAATCTAGCACCGGGAGTAGTTGTTCCGATGCCGACTCTACCATTGTCATTGACTCTCAGTCCTGGATTCATAGGAGTAGCTCCATTATTCAATATGTTGAGCGCTGGTGCGCCAGCGTCACCGACGACCATAAGCTTGGCACCAGGTGTAGATGTGCCGACGCCAACATTCTGTGCTGTTGCAGTAAGTGCACAAAGGGAAATGGAAAGCAATATTATTGTCTTCATTTCTGCTAAATATTTCATGAATTGATGTTTTAGATAAAATAAATTTGTAAGTCCTTTTTTCTCTTACACAAAGTTATTTTGACCAATAGTAATATTCTGTGACATATATCACACGACGTAAAGAATAGTGTATGCACAGCTTTTTTGGACTAGGGAAATTAATTCAAGGTAGTACCTATATGGTGGCAGACACCTGCTCAAGTGAACCGCCATTGATCACATTAGTATAGCCTTTGGATTGAAGTATAAGTTTGGCGATTTTGCTTCTAAAACCACTTTTGCAAAACACAACGATGTTTGTTTTTTTGTCAAAAGTATCTATGGCTGTATTAATGGTGCTAAATGGAATATTGATTGCATCAGCAACACTTCCTGCAGCAAATTCTGAACGTGTACGTACGTCTATTAATACGGGTTTGTTCTGCAGCTTCATAAGCGTAAAAGAGAATAACTTAAGTTCTAATTCAGAAATGAAATAAGAGTCGAATTTCGGAGATTGAAAACTCTCGAAGTGTGACTAATGTCACTTAATCTGTAATTGTTATAATCTTGTTTGAGATTTGAATCTTTCCTTCCTTTTGTAAAGCATAAAGTAATCGAGATACAACTTCTCTTGATGTGGATAAATCGGTAGCTATAGATTTATGAGTGAGTCCTTTTATGACTTTACTTTTTTTAACTTCTGATTCCCGTAATAGATGGTCAAAGACTCTTGTCTTAGTATTTGTAAATGCTAAGCTGTCAATTGATTTTATCAACTCGTTATACTTAGAATTAAATAGGTCGTAAACAAAATTATGCAGTATATTAAATTCTTTGAGTAAGGCAATGAATGCATCTCTAGGCACTAATAGCATAGAACTATTCTCTTCTACCATCGCTTTAAGGCTACTAGGTTCATCTTTGATGCTGGTTGTAATTGACATCACACAGCTTTCGCCACTATTAATGTAGTACAAAAGAATTTCATTTCCATCGTCATCTTCCCTATATATTTTTATTAGACCATCTACGAGAAACGGAATTACTTTTACATAATCGCCTACATTTAGAATGGCTGTACCCTCAGGTATTTCAACTACATCACCCAGGTCAATAATTTTACTTAGGAATTCTTCTGATTTTGTAAACTCAGGAAATTTAGATCTAAAACCTTTTTTAATGTCAATCATAATGCATGGTTAAGTAGTTGTATATTGGTTGTTACTACTGCTATTTAAGTTTCTATTTATTCAATTCTATCGAAGTCGGAAGCGCTAAAGTCTTTAGGAGAGATGCCTAGTAGCATTTGCTTAGGGAAAGTTGAAGGGAATTTTTCTACACCTGGGAAGCCTAGTTTTATGTCCTTGCCATTATGAGGTATATAAGCGGTGCCAAAAATATAGTCCCAAATAGATAGAGTCAAAGCAAAATTAACGCCGTAACGCCTTTCTTCGGGTAACTCGTATGAGTGGTGCCAGATATGCATTTCAGGGCTGTTGAATATATACTTCATTATCGGACCCACTATTATGAGTCCGGTAAATCCAAAACCAACAGTAGTCATAAGGACGCTGACTAGTGAAGGTGCTGCCATTAGATCAAATCCTAGTAAGTTATTGCTGATGATTAATCCGATTAAACTCATAACTAGAGCGCCAGTATACTTGTGGCTGACAGAAATATTGGAGTGATTATAGTGACCCCAAGCTAAGGTAAATATGTGAATGATGAAAAAATCGTGAAGTCCTATGCCCAGTAAGGCTAGGGGCACGTATTCTAAGGTCCTATAAACTATATTTTCCATCCAATGATATCTAAGGTGGGCAGCGAATCCCATCTCTTCTACCGAATGGTGTACTTGATGAAATTGCCATAACCAATCTGATTTATGCAGAAGCCTATGAACTAGCCACTGCACAAAATCTCTGACGACAAAACCAGTTATAAGTACCAACCAGATAGGCCAAGTCTGCATTGGATTCATAGCTTGCAGGTCGAAGCCATTTGTAACGACCTTAATCCCATCATTAAATAAGTTGACAATTAAATCTGAAGCCGCATTATATATAATAAGTGAGAAGATGAAAAAATTGAAGAACATATAAAAGCCATCTAGCCAAAAGTCTTTTCTTAGAATGGCTTGCTTCTTCCTCCAAGGAATGACAACCTCTAGTACGAAAAAGAACAGAGACACAGCTATTAACCAGTAGAAGTAGTTTTTAAGAGAAGGGTGCGATATTTCATACCATAGATAGCTGGCGTAACCTCTATAACCATTGATGATAATGTCAATGTAGTGCTCCATAATATCTAGAAATTTTATTCATTAAAATTTATTTATTCACTTGAAATTTAATTGATCGTTTGTCAAGAGGTTCTTTAATTAATGTTGAATAATAACTCTCTCTGTATAAGTCTTGTCTTCTTCATCAAAAGTGATAGCAATTAAGTAGATTCCATCTGGAAAATCCAAAACGGATAGTTGATTATCTACCATTACGTTGTGAATTGACTTAACTATTTGACCTGCAGTATTTATCATAGTTATACTCTTGATTGTAGACGTTTTGTCTAAGTTGAGAATTGTAAGTGTTTCATTTGCAGGACTTGGAAAAATTTGAATTTCATTTTCTTGTATGCTATGAGAGATTTCTAGTTGTTTCGGATTTTTTATCCTTTCTCTATTGGTAACAACTTGTTCATTATTATGTTTTGTCTTTATACTGAGAAGGTAATCTTCTGTTTCCCCTCTAGAATATGTAGAGCATGGATCAACGACATAGTTGCTTGTGCTCATAATGCATCTCATACGGGTAGTAAGATTGTTAGCCCAAGAGGGTAGATTGATAACACCATTGATGGACCCAGTATTTCTTGCATAGCCAATCAATTCGAAATTGTCGTTGAAATCGCCGTCTTGATTGTAGTCTATCCAGAATGTCCAGTAGAATAATTGGGAATGTGAAGTTGGATTACTAGGTGTTGCAATGAGATGAATCTGTGGATTATTAATTTCTATTGAGTTGTGGGTATAATCTCCATAACCCCAGTCATTTCCAGAATTATTGAACCTTGATGCCAAGCGCATAGATTGTATATAGCTTGAGGAATTATTGCCTAGTGATTTGCAATAGCTAGGACCTGTCATCGACGGTGCGACGACAATATTGAAATCACATGTTTCTACATTACCACACTGATCTTCAAATTGGTAGATAACTTGATGGGAGCCGACAGGACATACAGTGCCTGAGATAGGACCGGAAATTTGTCTAGTGGTAACGCAAGACGGAATCTCTAAGACGTATTCAAGTGAAACGGTACCATTTTGGTCATTCCACTCGCCTGATCGATACAATTCTAGATAATCTTGGTTTCCGTTGTAATTGTTGGGTTGTCGCCAAGCCCATTGACTAAAAGTAATGGGACTTCCATCTACCCAACTGAACGTACCTTCATTATTCGTATCTGAAGCGCCAATCCAAGCTGTATTGGCCTGTAGTCTTGATGCTATATATTGGTTTTCCGAGGCAGAATTGATTATTGCTAAGTGACCGCCGTTGTTTTGACAGGCTTGTTCAGCTGCGGCCCACGATGCCAATGAGTTAGAACAATAGTAGTGCGAACCTTCGAATGAACCTAAGTAGGTAAATCCAGAAATGTTTTGAGCAGTTGAGCATTCCGCACAACAGCTAGAAGCGATGGGTGTATCCCATGTGCAAACGGCACTATGAATGTTGTCAGCTTGTATATTAATATCAGCAGGGCAGGTAACTGTAAGACCGCCTTCTACTTCAATATTGAATGTACAACTAGTAAAAGAACTACAAGCATCTTCAGCCGTATACGTAACACTGTAACTGCCGCTGCTTAAGAAGGTGCCTGGTTCTGGTCCAGCAGTCTGTGTAACACTGTTGCAAGATCTCTCTACAATGAATTCATAACTGTTAGAATTGTAATCATCATTCCATAAACCGTTGGAGAGCAAACTGACATAGTCTTGATTATCTCTATAATTATTAGGTTGTCCAGGATACCAATTTCTGTAAGTTGGTGCAGAATCATTACACCAAACAAATTGCCCTTCTTGATCTCGGTCATTTAACCCCATCCAGGCTGGTCCAGTCAAAAGTTTTGAAGTAAGAAAGTCATTTTCTTGTTGACTGTTTATCTGAACAAGCTGGACTCCTTGAGCATTAGCAATGGCTTTTGCTTCTGGCCAAGTTTTACGACTCAGAGAACAGTAATAGTTGCGATTATTAAGAGTACCCATATGAAAGAAGCCAGGAATCGGAGAAGAATCATCGCAACTATCGCAGTGTCCCATATATGTAGGTACAGTCCAATCCACATAAGTGCCACCATTATTCCCGCAAGAAACAATGATGTCTTCTGGACAAGTTATAATTCTCGGACTGCTATCTTCAGCTAATCCAAAATCACCATAGGCATTTAATTCTGCAGCTGCGACAGTATTTTGTTGGTTGCTACTATTCAGTGCTTCCCATTCCTGGAGAGCTTCGCCCCATCTAACTACTTGGAGATTGTTATCATCAAGATCATTAGGTGGCGATGTTGTGCTTTCTTCATAGGTAAAGCTTATGTTACTGACAGGAAGCTGACTGTATTGCTGGGGTTGTATGGACCAGAATCTATCAACAGCACTCAGTCCAGATGCATTTCCATCTAAATCAAAGTTGTTGATGCCTTGAGGCAATGGCTGATTATTGGCATTAGTTGGATAGGTGGAAAATAAGAAATGTCCGTCTTGACCCATCCCATTTCTAGTTATATCAAAACTAATCGGTATGGCTGATAAATTCATATTGGCAAAAGGTATTTGATAGAGACCATTACCCATACTACCAATATCCCATCTTACTATATCTTGAGACGAGTTGGTTATTATACCGCCACCTTGTGAAAAGGGTAGAGCTAGGTGATTAGAATTTAGTATGTGGAGGATGTTGGCATTGAGCCGAATATAGCCACCATTTAATCTCAGTTGATCGCTTATGCCTATAGTGTTCTCCAGAAGCACAGTCTGGTTGTTGTCTATCGTTAGGGTGTTGAATAGGGTATTGAATCCGCCACCTATTGTTTGATTCGTGCCAAGCAATGATATACTACCTGAACCCATACCTAAGGGATTACTAGCTACAGTGTTGAGCCAATTTCCTCTTAGCTCAATAAGGCCGTCATTATGGACTTGTCCACCTTGGTTTGTGAAATCTCCTTGGATATGCAAAAGAGCACCATCTTGGACAGTGATATTGCAGCCATCATTGACTAATTGGCTTGTTGCTTGATGTGCAAGCGTAAGAATAAGGAGAGATATAAGGCTTAGACGAAATTTCATTCTGATTATTTTAGGAAGACAAGTTAGATCACAACGGTATTGTATTTGGTGACATAAATCACACTTATCCATATTCTGATTAGGAACAAAAGAAAAGACCCAAGTACGACACTATGCGCACTTGGGCCAGATTAACTACAAAAGTTTAATTGAATAAGCCTAGAGCTTATAACCTATTTTGAAAATACCTTGAAAACTGTTCTGAGATAGTTCTGATTCTTCTAATTGAATGTCTGGGGCTAGTACATATCTTGGAGAAATACCTAACATAAATTTTCCAAAATGTACTGTTGCACTCGTTGATATTCCATAGGCAAAGCCTGCTGAAGTTTCGTCTGCAGTACTACCATTTATATATCCTAATGATGGACCTAGGGCCCATTCAAAGGTAGGTGTCACAACTAGTCTGTATTCTGGATTGATACTTAAGGTCCAATAGTCGTAGCCTAGATCTGCGTCAGAATAAGTCAAAAAGCTAACTTGCTGTCTGATATAGTTTTTCTTGGTACAAGCCAAAGGACATTGCATCGCCAATTCTACACCATAACCAATACCACTGGAGTTAAGGTCCGATAGAGATACATAAGCCACTTGTGGTGCTATAGAAATTTGCGGTCTAAAATTCTCTTTGAATACTGGGAGCATTCCGGTATCCGCTTGCTTAATAAAAGGTTGGTCTTGAGCGAATAGATTGAATGCACAGAAACAAATAATTGCAGTGAAAATATTTTTCATAATTTTTTGTCGCAAATGTAATAGCACTGTAATTTCAAATTTTGTGACTTCTATCACAACAGATTAATATTTTCTTGTAGCACTATTTTCGTATTAGTTATAAGTATATGATAAGTCCTCCCCTTGTAACAGAGAAGGACTCAACAAAAAACCAACTAAACCGTATTTGAACTAAGGTAAATTTTGTACTTATATTTTGCTTCTGGAGAGTTATTGGATTGTAACCTATTGCAATATTATAACTTTGATTTTTAGATTAGTGTGATTTTTGTCACACTTCAGTTCTGTGTTGAGTAGGACGGATGCATTGCTCTAAAGTTTAGTTCACTCTTTTTCTCCAGCAAAGCACCTATATGTTTTCAAAGAACCGAATTATAGTCTAGGTGTATTGTACAAATTAAAACCACTAATATTTGAGGGGATATTTTTTGTACGCCAGTTCTTTTATATAGTCCGTGATCTCATAAACTCAAAACCATCTGAATATCGGATCTGCCGTACACACTAGGCTTTTGCTCTACTTCATTAAATCCTAAGGACTTATACAGCGCAAGTGCTGGTGTCAGTATTCTATTGCTTTCTAGAAATATTGTTTTTGCCCCTTTGGCTTTAGCCACTTCTATTATAGATAGTGCAAGTTGTCTTCCTATACCTTTTCCTTGGTGACTAGCAGTGACTCCCATTTTAGAGAGTTCATAATCGTAGGTGTGATTTTTTAGCTTCACTAATGAGCAGACACCTATGGCTATTCTATCTTCTATTGCAAAATGAATAGCACCACCCTCGGATATTATTTGTTCTGGGTTATTTAGTTTTAGAACATCCTCTTCTTCCATATGGAAGTATTTATCTATCCATTCTTGATTGAGTGATTTATAGAAATCTTTGTATTGCTCCTGGTATGATATGATCTTTACTGCCTTCATTTACCTCGTAATAAAGCGCAATTTAATTATTGCATTCTTGATTAGGATTTATTAATGGGTAATTATTTCTTCGCTATATAACCTTCAACTATCCTCTCAAGTGATGATAATGGAATAGAGCCATTGGAAAGAAGGAGATCGTGAAACTCTCTGATATCAAATTTTTCTGCTAATTCTTTTTCCGCCCGCTGCCTCAACTCTCTGATCTTGAGCTCTCCGATTTTGTAAGAAACTGCTTGACCTGGCCAGCCGATGTATCTATCTATTTCTGTATTGATTTCGTGAAGTGATAAGGAGGTATTGTCTTTCATGAATTCTATGGCTTGCTCTCTTGTCCACCCATAATAATGGATGCCCGGATCTACGACGAGTCTGCAAGCTCGCCACATCTCATAAGTCAATCTGCCGAAATCTTCATATGGCGTTGTATAGATTCCTGCTTCTTTGCCGAGGTATTCTGCATAGAGACCCCAGCCCTC
>CALBWK010000061.1 GCA_937969415.1 uncultured Saprospiraceae bacterium
TCCCTATAGTAGAAGATTGTTTGGTGAAAACAAAAGACTTGGTTTCACAAACCAGAAAGGGAAGAGAGGATAGATTTGTAAATGTGCTGAACTCTTTTGAACTGAAAAAGAGGGATAAAATTCTTGGCAAGCACGTGATGCTGGTTGATGACGTTGTGACGACTGGCGCTACCTTTGAAGCTGCCGTAACCCTATTACTTAACCATTTGCCAGACTTAAAAATTCAGCTGGCTGCTATCGCCCTTGCCCATGACTGATTCCGTTTTAAGCATTATCAAGAAAGAATTTCATCTGCGTGTGATCGAAGAATCCCTCGCCCGCATCACCAAGTGTGTCGGCTTGCTTACTCCAGAACAATTATGGTATAGGCATAACAGCAACACCAATAGTATCGGCAATCTAGTCCTCCACCTAGAAGGGAACATCAGACAGTATATTATATCTGGTGTAGGCGGACAGAAAGATATCCGAGAACGCAGTAAAGAGTTTTTGGGTGGTTATAGTTTTCAAGCAAGTGAGATACTTGATAAGTTAACTGCCACCCTCCAGTCGGCTGATGCAGTTGTGCAAGCCATCTCAGAAGAGCAGCTTACTAAAACAGTTACCGTCCAAGGGTTTCCACATACGCGATTGAGTGCCATTTTACACGTGATAGAACACCTCTCTTATCACGTTGGCCAAATTACTTTCTATACCAAGTATATCAATGATGTGGATACTGCGTATTATGGTGGGTTAGATTTAGATGTTACAACAAGTCGATAAAAAATTTAAAAGAGTATTATTCCTTATTACACAAGCGTGATAATGGAGTTTAAATTTTTTATGGTTTTAGACTTTTCTGACCTTGCTAATATAACTGGCGGGAGCGGGCAGCCTGACGCTGAGCCTGTCAAGCATGAGTGGGAGCGGGAGCGGCATAGTGCACGGCCTTCGCTTGACTTGATTTTTGCTTACTTTTCATCTAAGGAAAAGTATGACTGAAGCTAAGAACAAAAACATAAGGTCGTTACTCATTGCTAATAAATTAAAAATTGTTGATTAATCCTTCTCATTATCCGATTAAGTGGATAATACTCAGAGCTACTTCTCCTCCCCCAGATCTATCCTTGTTATCTTAGCACCCAGAGCATTTAGTCGCTCATCGATGCGCTCATAGCCTCTGTCTATCTGCTGTATATTTTCTATTATAGAATCACTACTTGCAGACAATGCAGCTATAAGTAGAGATACTCCCGCACGTATATCTGGCGAACTCATTCTGATACCTCTTAGCGCACTCTTACGATCTAGACCGATGACTGTAGCTCTATGGGGATCACAAAGAATAACTTGAGCACCCATATCGATCAACTTATCGACAAAGAAGAGTCTACTCTCAAACATCTTTTGATGCACCAGCACACTTCCTTTTGCCTGCGTAGCGACTACAAGAAAAATACTCAGTAAGTCTGGCGTAAACCCTGGCCATGGCGCATCATACACTGTCAAGATAGAACCATCGATGAAGTTCTGAATCTCGTAGTGCTTTTGCTTTTGGACGATGATGTCATCACCGACATATTTCATTTTGATGCCCAGCTTCTCGAAAGTGGAAGGAATAATTCCGAGCATATCTAACCGCACATTCTTAATCGTAATAGAAGATTGTGTCATTGCAGCCAATCCGATAAGACTTCCGATCTCGATCATATCGGGGAGAATCTTATGCGTAGTCCCCTTTAGCGATTTGACACCAGTGATGTGCAAGAGGTTAGAACCGACTCCTGTAATCTTAGCGCCCATTCTATTGAGCATTTTACAGAGTTGCTGTAGGTAAGGCTCACACGCAGCATTGTAGATGGTCGTCTTTCCTTTAGAGAGGACAGCAGCCATAACCACATTAGCGGTACCGGTCACAGAAATCTCTTCCATATGGAGGTAGGTGCCCTTTAGCGTTTTGCCTTCTAAGAAAAATTCGTCTGTCTTTTCCTTGTACTTAAACTGTGCGCCGAGACTAATGAAGCCATGGAAATGTGTGTCTAGACGGCGTCTACCTATCTTGTCACCGCCAGGCTTAGGCAGATACGCTTTGCCAAATCGAGCCAGCAAAGGCCCCATCAACATCACAGAACCCCTGATCTTTTTGGCTTCATTGAGATAGTCTTTAGAAGCAAAGTACTTGAGGTCTATATCTTCAGCTTGGAAGCTGTATTTGTTTTTATTGATCTTTTTGATTTTGACACCTAGCCCCTTGAGCAGGGCAATCAGACGGCGGACGTCTAGGATGTCAGGGATATTATTGATTGTCACCTTTTCTTTGGTCAGGAGGGTGGCACTGATAATCTGGAGGGCCTCGTTTTTGGCGCCTTGTGGCGTGATAGATCCTGAGAGTTTACACTTTCCCTTAACCTTGAATGCTTCGTTTGACATATTCAATTATTTTATAATGTGTGCAATTTATGTATTCCTAATCAAAAGTAGGCGGCAAGAGCAAGTAGTGAAGTAGGAGATGCGTATCTGCAGGGTTAAATCTAGTAGGTGTATAGCTCTATTGTCTATCCGTAAGATGGATACAGGTCTGATTTCTAGGGGTTTTGACTAAGAATGGTATGTCTTGTATAGCTCAGTGGGCTATTTCCACTTGATATTACAACCAGCACTCGGTATCTGAGGACTAATTTCGTTTATACCGAGAATAACAGCATCGAGGGCAGATCTCAGGTCAGCCCCATTGACAGGGAGGTTGTTGCCCGGTCTACTACCATCCATACGACCTCTATAGACGAGCTTGGCGGCAGCATCAAAGATGTAGAAGTCTGGTGTACAAGCTGCATCATAGGCTTTGGCTACTGCTTGTGAGGCGTCATATAAGTAAGGGAATGGGTACTGGAGTACTTTAGCGACGATGGCCATTTTATCAGGGCTATCTGCAGGGTAGTTCTCTACATCATTAGAAGATATGGCGACAAAGCCTATCCCTCTATCGCTATAATCATTGGCTATAGAGACGAGCTCATTATTGATATGGACTACAAATGGGCAATGGTTACAAGAAAAGATAACCACAGTTCCTTTGACTCCTTTTATATCGGCAAATGACTTTTCAGTACCACTTACAGTATCAGGAAGTGTAAAATCAGGAGCAAGAGTCCTTAAGGGTAACATATTAGATTCTGTAAGTGCCATAGCGTTTTTGATTTGTGTGGGCGAAGATAGTGTTTTGATAAATAGGCAAAAAGGATATGCACTAGCACCGTGGTGAAAAATATACTAGGTTCCATTTGTTGCAATCGACCTTCCATAAATCCGGAAAGCAAACACTCCGGGCGACTCGAAGCTGCTAGACCGTGGTCACTAAGTATATTAATGCCAATAAGTGAGCAAAGCCACTCTCTAATTTGTCTTATTTTGTGAATAGGTGCTAGTATAGCAGTAGGCCTTGGTCTTGTTATATGTGTATCTTAACCGTTAGTTACGGCTATTTTGTATGCCTATAGGGTGGGTGAAGTTATAAGGTTGTTAGCATTCATTAAAAAATAAAATATAACATATGGGTTTCAATATATCAGGAATCGCAATAGACAAAAACTATGAATCTGAATTTTCAAAGCTTCAGAATGAATTTGGTTGGACACTGGAGAAACAATCAGAAATAAGTTTCGAAACGGCTTCGTCAAATTGGAAAGACGAAGGAATCTGTGATGTATACTTTTCGGAAAAGGGAACGCTTATGTTTATAAGTATGGATATGTGTGCAGACTCCTGGAGTTTAAAAACAAGCAAAACACTGACCTTTGCTCTTTCAGAGACGTCAATGGCATTTAGTATCAGCTATTGTGAAAATGGAGTTGAAAAACGATCCATAATGGAAGTAGAAGGAAATCGAATGACTGATGAAGGAGAAAAATTGAAAGTTGAGTCAAAATCAGAAGACGCTTCTGAAATTATTTGGAATCAAATAGAAGAAGTAATTGGCAAACGATTTTGGGACATTGATCCATCCGAAAAAGCTACAAGATATATTTTCTCTAAAGACAAGAAGTCAATTCAAGAGACAACTAAAGCTGTAGTTGACGAAGTGGATACGGAGTCATCAAATGGAGCAACTAAAGACAAGCCAATTTCAAAAGAGGATTTAAAGAACAATTATACCAATCAACAATTGATTAAGAGCTTTGATGATATAATCAAATTTTCACAAGACAATCAAATAAATATATTTTTACATCCTTGGGCACATAAGAACAATAGCAGGAAATTCATGAATTTGTTTTCTATTATTTCTGAAATAAAGTCTCGACCAAAACTGAGTGGTGAAATAACAAAGAGAATGCCGCAAGCCAGATTTGATATGATTTGCAGATTTGACCCAGAGAAAGTTGATCCCAAAACTAATGCAAAAATGTTAGCTGAACTAAATAAAATCAATCTTAAGAATAGTCATACTTCAACTGAAAGAAAAACTAAAGTAACTGAAAGTAAAAAGTGGTGGGAGTTCTGGAAATAGAAAACGAAATGCTAACATTAGGTGATGACGGCATATCTCTTCGTACCTCAGAGAGACGTCCGCATACCATTATACGTTACTTGCAATTTAGAGTACTAAAAGATGTACCCCTAGATTGCACAAATCATTGTAAATCAATTATTTAACCAATAAAATTCATTATTATGAAGTATTTATCATTAATTCTAACAAT
>CALBWK010000062.1 GCA_937969415.1 uncultured Saprospiraceae bacterium
ATATGCTTTTTAATTTTTTTATAGTCATTGTGTAATTGGAGATAGAGCTCATATTGCTGAGGTGTCAACTGATAGACTTTCAATTTCACCTTACCCAGGTTGCGATACTTGAGTGCTCCTAGGATATTTTCTGAAGGCACATATACCTTCTCCATACTCAACGAAACCTCTACTTGGTTAAGTCGGATATTGAAATTATTTATCGTCTCCTTATAGCGTTTATCTGGATAGGTGGATTCTAGTTGTGCAATCAACTCAGCTGCCTTTTGGTAAGGGTCATAATCAAATAGACTCGCTTGATTTCGCGTCCTATCTCCTTCTTGGAGGTAATGAGAAATTAATTTACAATAGGCTGGCTCTACCCCAGTCTGTCCTTCAAATCGAACTATCAACCTCTCTAAAGCAGACACATAGTGACTATTCTTATCAGAAAGTACAGAGTTGTTCCTCAAGAAATCCAATCGGAGTATCTCCAGTTGCACTTTTTGCTCAACTGATAATCCGTACAGCTCTTTAGCCTTCTGGAACACAGCCATTGTTAGCGCAGCATAATCGGTAGCAGCTATGGTATTAATCGACTCAGTTATGGTATAACCATAATCAAACAACTGCTTGCCCGAAAAAGCAAAGGCATCCGTCGGCAAACTGATCAATGATCGTGTATCCATAAAGTGTCGAACAGCACTAAAGGCAATGAGCTGTTCTAGATTGAGCGCTTCTAGATAATGGCCCTCTTCATACTTCTCAGTCAAGAGTACCATAGAAGAGAGCTGGCCATTAAGAGGTATTTCTAAGGAGGCCTTAAAGTAGTCTATGGCTTTTTGCTGAATGCTCTCTAAAGAGCTAAACGGAGTAGCCTCCCCACTATCATCCTCTACTTCTGTCCGCCCACTAAAACGATACTGATTGGCCATTCCATATTGATGATACATTTTGCCAAGGAGGTGATAGTATACTGCCCTACCTGTTGGAGAATCAATTTTTTCCAATTCGGACTCCGCCTCAAGTATATAATCTACCTGCTCTCTATCCTCAAATTGTGCCCTTAATCGCTGCTTATAGAGTATGGCTTTGATCAGTTGGTCGTCTCGATCTTCCTGAAGTGCCTTCGCGTAGATCTCCTCTACCAAGGCTAGCGCTTGCTTAGGATGACTAGCAGCTTTTTTCTCTACTGACTTCCATAATTTATCGTAATCGCCACTCAGGCTAGAAAAGCTGGATAACGTAACTATAAGACCAGCGACCATCATCATCAAATACTTCATTTTCTGGATTTTATAATAGGATGAGACTCCATCACCAATTACATATTTGGTGGCGTCATAATTCCAATTCTCAGGATTTAGGTCTAGTAATTAACAGAACCCTAAGGTAAAAACAAAAAACCCACTCCAGAGAGACTCTAAAGTGGGTATTCAGCTAATGAACAATGATTTTTTTATTTCTTAGGACGAAGTTGAAATTGATCTAAAGCTTCTTTGATTGGCTCGTGTCCGCTATGTTCATCTATTGATGTCTTAGCAATCAGAAAGGTTACCAATTAGTTAAAACGACTTAAAGAAACTTCTTCTGATAGTTCTGTATCAGATTCTAAATGGCTAAGCAGATGCCTGGCCCAATAGGGCGCCAGAGAGGTCCCCTTAGTTCCCATACCATTGAATAAGATCATTCTGCTATAACTCGGGTGTCTGCCAATAAGTGGGCGGCGGCCTTTGACACTAGGTCTAACACCAGCCTTATGGGATACAACCTTCAGCTCCCCTTTCCAGATAGCTTCTAGTTTGGTCATCCACTGCAATCTAAAATCTTCCGTTGGCTTTTCATCTAGCTTATCCCAGGCATAACCTCCTCCAGACCAAAAAGTCTGCTTATTGGCTGGTGCCATAAAAACGGTATCTCTGAGCATTGCTGGAGGTAGCTGGGTGTTAGTTTCTATAATCAACGATTCCCCTTTGGCAGGCTGGAATGGCAAATCTTTAAATAGAGGATTATGGATCGCTTTGTATCCTTCACAAAAGACAACTTGCTCAAAAGTGTGGTCTGCTACTGTCTGTACGGGACTATCATACTGCACATCTTCTGGATTGAAGTCTTGAGTAATCAGTCTACCCTGTTTTTCTAAAAATTCTCGATAGGAGACAATCATTTGCCCTACCTGTATCTGACAGGCCTGATTTATCACGCCGTATCCATAAGATGGGTGGGTGTGTAGTGCATATGGGTTCAGGCCGCCTCCGACATAATCGCTATAACCTGGTCGACTTGTGGATTCATTCCATAGATTCTCTTGGGCTTGATTCTCAAACGTTCTAATTATGGGAGAGCGAGTGACTAGTGTTATTTCTAGCAGCTCTTCGAGGGCAGCATAAGTGTCAAGCGCAACGGGTAGAAGCGCATCTATCATCCAGCTCTTGACATAACGGCGACCTGTAATGGGATTGATTATACCTGCAGCAGCTAGCGTAGATGCAGAACGATGGCCGTTATCAATGACCATATGTGCTATTCCGGCCTGATGTAGTTGAAATGATAAGACAGTTCCTGCAAGGCCTTGACCAACTATGAGGTACTTGTATTTTCCCATTAGCTTTCTTGGAGTGCTGTCCTTACTTTTTTGGGTAGCTTGGAGACGACTAGGTTATAAGAATGATCTATCATCTTATAGATAAGCTCCTCTTCTAAACCATCTTCTATATGCACCGTATTCCAATGTTTCTTATTCATATGGAAGCCAGGAATAATCTGGTGGTGGGCTTCTCGCAATTCCTCTGACCAATCTGGATCGGCTTTGAGATTGGCTCTGGGAGTGTCAGCGTTGAGAGGTAATAAGGCAAACATCTTACCCATTACCTTAAAGACTAGCGTATGTTCATCAAAAGGGAAAGTCTCTTCTACTCCTTTTTTGATTAAGCAGAATTCACGGAAGACTTCGATATTCATCTGTCGTATCTTTTATTATGGATCTCAACATACTTATCATAGAGGTTCTGCTTCTGTGGCTGTGCATCAAAATTGATATCGTAGAGGCCTTTGGCTTTCCTCTGTCGTGCAGCTTCGTAGATGGTAACTGCACAGGCTACTGAAATATTCAATGAGCCGACCATTCCAAACTGAGGAATCGTAAAGTTGCCATCACAATGTATCAAGGCTTCAGTAGAAATTCCTTCGTGCTCATTACCAAAAAGTAGTGCCACCTTCTGCGTCAAATCTAAAGCGTAGATGTCTTTGCTGTCTTCTGCGAGATGTGTGCCTAGTACCAAATCATAACGTTCTCTAACTGCCTCAAAGCAAGGTTCTATTTCCGTAAAGAAATGGACATCCATCCACTTGCGGACACCAGTGGAAGTAGACTTGATCTCATCCAAGTGTCGCTCTTGTAAGCGTTTTTCCGTGTACAGAATGAAAAGTTCTTGGATACCGACTGCATCGCAACTGCGTAATACGGCGCCGATATTATGACGATCGTGGACATTCTCAAGAATGACCGTCATATCCTGTCTCAACGCTGCGACTTGAGCAAACTTTCCTAGTCGCTTATCTGAAATCATATTGGTATCACTCAATTTCGGACGAAGTGATTGTCTTTAAACTCTAAAATATAGAGATGATTGTTCTGAAGATATTCGATATCCTTGAGGCTTTGATTTTCAGAATCAGAGAATACTTTATGGACATCAAATTCTGTCTGATACAAACTAGACTCATAAGTATCTAAAAAGTATTGAAACTTCTTGCCATAGGCATTAAGACTCCTACCTATAAACATCATCATATCAAACCCCCGATAGGATTCTTCAGATGGAAACCCTTGATACTTATCGAAGAAAGCCTTGCGAAATTCTCTAACGGCTTCCTCTTCTCTATCAAGGTACGATGTCCTGACTATGCGCATATTGAGATTGGAGTAATGTTCAAATTTAATCTTATCAGACTCTAAGAGAATAGGCATTCCATAAAGAACAACATCATTAAGACCTTTCTCTCCGCTCATCTTTCTGATAGCGTTATAGACAAAACTTTCGTCATCCACAAAGGACCAATTCGGCAAAATAAATACAGAAGTCTTGTCTGTATAAAAGATACTATCATAGGCCATCTCACCATTGATAAGTGAATCTTCTTCAATGTAGAATTCTTGGAAAGTCTTGTCTTTACCACTCCTATTCATTGCTGCTGCCACATTCTGTATGTACTTCATCATACCTTGATCCTTTCTCTTCTTTCTACCCAATAAGAAAACTTGTTCGTCCGAGTAATTCTCTTTGACGTGCTCTACCATCTTTGCCATATGGCTTTTGAGGCTGGGTTTCAGCTGTATGTAATAGGG
>CALBWK010000063.1 GCA_937969415.1 uncultured Saprospiraceae bacterium
GGAGAGCTTACCATAAGTATCTGTAAAATTGTATGGAAGCCCTAATGTGTCATTATCGACAGCGTAACTATATATCGATCTGGAAACATCTTGGATAATAGATTTCTTTCCAGTTAGCATAAAAGTGAGATTACTACCGTCATCGCTTTTTACCAATGGCCCTTCTACCAATACTTTTCCTAGAAACGGACTCAATGAAACTTGGCCTCCTAGATGCTTAGTACTTCCCTCTCTTGTATTGATATCTACAACTGCTGATATCCTGCCCCCGTGCTCAGCGCCGAAGGCACCCGTAAGCACATCTACATTTCTTATGGCCTCTGTCTCAAAAGTCGAGAAGAATCCAATACTGTGAAATGGATTGTAAATTGTCAATCCATCTAATAGAATCTTATTCTGGATCGGTGATCCACCCCTGATAAAAATCTGCCCACCTTGATCACCAGTAGATATGATTCCGGGAACTACTTGCAGGTATTGTAAGATATCGGCCTCTCCTCCTGTGGATGGGAGTGCTTTGATTTGCTTCTTTGATACCTTCAGTTTGGATATCCTCACCTCAGTCTTTGCTTGTTGTCGCTCTGCAGAGATATCCACTACGCCTAGAGTAATTCCCCCTTTGGACATTTCGACTTTATAGTAGTTGATCTTCGTCTTTTTTACCTCTATAGGAACAGTCATATCCTCATATCCTATAAAGGTGACTAATAACGTCCCGTCACCGATAGGTAAATCAGTCAGTGTAAAAAAGCCATTTTCGTCTGTATTGGTCCCTATTGTAGTCCCCTCTAGGGATATTGTCGCAAACGGAACTTCCTCTCCAGTCTCGACATCGTACACGTGACCTCTAATAACTCCTACATCAGCATTCTGTGCTATTGCAGCTGTCATAAAACAACCTAATACTAAAGCCCAACTTGCTACAGATCTGAAGATTCCTTGTATAAACATATATATGATAATGGCTATTTCGAAAAGCCACAAAAGTACACATTAATGAACACCTTAGGCCTTTTGAAGTACAACCAAGTACGACAATATCATATGATTTGCCTAAGTTGTATTCGATATCCATCTATATGAAAAAGAAGATCCTTTTGGGCTTAGTAATATTCCTTGTTGCAATTCAATTTGTGCCTATTTCTAAGACCAATCCACCTGTTGTACAAGAACAAACACTCAGCTCTGCTGTAGAGCCTTCTGTTACACCTCAAGTCTTAACCTTACTCAAAGGTGCTTGCTATGATTGCCATTCAAATGAGACCGTCTACCCTAATTATACCAGAGCACAGCCATTGGGTTGGTGGATAAAAGGTCATATCACAGCTGGAAGAGAAAAACTCAACTTCTCAGAATGGGCTTCTTACTCTGGCAAAGAAAAAATCAAGCAAGCTCAGGAGTGTATAGAAGTAATGGAACAAGGGAGAATGCCTATGAAATCTTATGTGTGGATGCACCCAACAGGCAAACTTTCAGATCAGGATGAAAAGATCTTGATGGACTTCTTTGCGCAACTAGGCGGTTAACCTCAATTCTCTAGACTGAAGGAATCCCTATCTCTTAAAAAAGGGAATTTAGTTCTGAATGCTTGTAATTCCGTCATACTTAAGGTGCTATGCAATATTGTCTCTCCCTCTGCAGTCGCCAAGGATAGCCCATCTGGAGCAAGAATAGCACTACGACCACTGTAGGTATTAGACCACAGATCTTCTCCGACACAATTACACCCAATAACATAAGCTTGATTCTCTATAGCTCTTGCCTTGAGTAAGGTTTGCCAAGCGTCAATTCGCTTATCTGGCCAATTAGCCACATAGATCAATATGTCATAATCCGAATCGTTTCTCGACCATACAGGGAACCGTAGATCATAGCAGACTTGTAACCTCAGCCTAAAGCCTTTTATCTCAATTTCTTTTCTTATGCTCCCACCACTAAACGATCTATCCTCTCCCGCAAATGCAAATAAGTGCCTCTTGTCATAAGTCTCTATAACTCCGTCAGGTCCGACACAGTATAACCTATTGTAGCACTTATCCTCTTGCTTAGTCATCAGTGAGCCTATAATAATAGCGTCTTGTTGCGTTGCCCATTCTTGCATAAGCCCAATAGCTTGGGGGGTATACTCAGTATAGCGATGCGCCATCATTGTAAAGCCTGTAGACCACATCTCAGGCAAGATGATGATATCTGCATCATTTATCTGACTTACAAGTTTGGAGATATGCTCAAGATTTTCATTGACCTTATGCCAGCTTATTTGAGCTTGTACTAACGCTATGCTTAACTCAGACATAGGTTAATTGTCCGAGAAATAGCGTCTAGCATTCCTATTTATGGCATCATTGACAGTTGTGCCTGTGAGGTGATCCTGATCTGCCGGTGCAAATCGATCTGCCTTATACAGCTCAACTTCCCATCTCGGATTCTGTAATTCACCTCTACAGTTAGAGTGGAGCAATCTGTAATCATTAGGTGCTAAGCCTACATTGTAGAATAGAAATTTGACACCAGTTTGGTTGGTTTCAGGCAAATGATTATAAATCCAAATCTCATAGGGAGGAGCAGACGGTTCGTCAAGGACTTCTATCAAATCATCAGGTCTTCCATATTTCAAAAACATATAGCCTCTATCTGTTTCAAATCCGTGCCCTAGGGTAGCTGTAAATTTCCTATCCACAGCTCTCGCAACTTCCATATACTTATCGAATACTTCTTTTGCATTGCCTTGAGATCGTGTTATCCAAAAATTATATAAGAAATACTTCTTTGCCTTGATGTTATCACTCCAGACTAGATCATTGAGAATAGCATTTTGTGTATTGGGGACGAGTGGAAATATTGCTTTGAGATTATAATTAAGCTCTCCGTCATCCATCGTCTGCACAAAGGATGTTTCGAATTTCGAATCTCCATTATATTGGACGGCATAATCCGTGTAGGGGTGATAAACATTAAAAGGTCTTTCTCGCCTAGTTAAGGTGGCCTTTTCTTTATTTACAATTTCAATGACAAAGGTATAGTTACCAGATTCCAGACTTTCAATTTCAAAATTTTCGAAAGCTATACAATTCTTGCCTTTAGTAATTTTCTTAAATCCCGGCTGGGTCTTTTGGACAAGTGTACTAGACTCCATTACATAGTACATATAGTATATCTCTTCCTCGATAGCTTCTGTACCGTATAGCTCAGCAAAAAAATACAATTGGTTATTGTCGGGACCAAAAGATTCAAAAATCAATGGTTCGAATGAGAAACTTGCTTTGGAGAAGGCAAGTTTGTTGGTCTCCATCGAGACTTCATTCAACAACAAAACATCGGAGAGCACTAAGGGCTCTTCAAAGTCTGTTAGACGGATTTTTTCTTTATATAAAAAGGTATCTTGAGTTTGATTGAGATCCACATATTGTAGTTCCATATTATAGACACCAGGATCTAGCTTGAAACGCCTTAAGTCCCAATAATCTATGACCCTTTTGGATTCAGGGCTATTGACTTGATACTTTTCTGCTAGCTTGATCTGATTTCTTTCATCCTTAACAACGACTAGAAACTCTACACTAGAGTTAAGCAAACTGTCTTCTTCACTAATACTAAGGAATTGAGTTGTGCCTCCTATGATCCTACTATATATCTCAATGTAAGGGCCTTCTTGGAAATAGCCCAAGCAAGAGACACTCACATCAATAGCTTTTGCCCAAGTAGAAATACTGAGGAAGATAGTTAGAATTAGAATAGATCGAGTTTTTATCATTCTACAGGCGTCATAATTAGCTTAAACTCAAAGTTTCTAAATTTCGTTGACATTTTCAGAGTATCCGGTGTCACTTCAGAGACAAGATACTTGGTAGTCTTGGGAGTGGCAACTCGGATGGAGTTATCTTTTAGTTTAAAAGGATAGGCCTTGGGGTCTCCGAATATATTAGTTGTAAAAGTACCATCTTCTGTTATTGTGACCTTACCGTTATCTAACAAACGAGTGATCTGATCATCTCTGTAAGCCTTGGCAATTTCCCATTTGCCATAGACTTCTGCTTCTGTGATCGGTTTTTCAACCTGGGATGAAGAATTGGTATCCCCTTTACAACTATGCAAAAACAAAGCAAAGGCGCAAAGTATTATCGTGTACAACGGTGTTCTCATATGCGTGTATGCATTACTCTAAACCAAACTGGTGGCAACAAAGATAGTAACATGCATGCAGGATACCCAAATGGTAATTGTTTAGCTTCAATATGACTATCCAGTACTTGATACTTTTTATGCGCCAGGTAATGATGGTCAGAGTGTCGAGTCAGCTCATACAACAAGATTCGACCTATTTGGTGGTCAGAATTCCAAGAGTGCATAGGCTTTACACGTTCGTATCTGCCCGATTCTAGCAACTTCCTTTGCAATCCGTAATGCTCTATATAGTTGATTGTCTCTAGCAATAATACAGATAGAAGTGCTGTACAAACAAAAAGAAATAACACTTGTGTGCCGCCCCAGATAAACAAACTGCACAGAAGTAGGCCCTGAATAATGGCTGCTACGAGTTGCTTATTAGCTAGAGATAGAAAGCTTTTCCCTTCTTTTTTTAGGAGTCTTAATTGTAGTCGCCAAGCATTGACATATGTTCCAGCAATGGACTTGATCCAAAAGAAATACACGTTCTGGCCTTTTCTGGCTGTTGCTGGATCCTTAGGCGTCGCTACATTTTTATGGTGACCTAGATTATGCTCCATTGTAAAGTGCATATACAGGCTAGGTAATAGTAGGAGCTGGCTCATCAGACGCTTGTGAACTTCCTTTTTGTGGCCCAATTCGTGGGCGACATTTATTCCGAGTCCACCCATCATAGTTCCAGTAGATAAGACCAAGCCTATCATTTCATACAAGTGTAATTCAGCTGTATGCAATTGGTGTATAAAGTATCCTATAATGCCGTAGAGCAATGGCACGTTGAGGTAGAGCAGAATATCGAAAAATGAGTTGTTAAGTTTCGAAAATTGGACTTCTTGAGTCTCATTTTCTTCATTAGGGCCGAATAGTGTGTCTAAAAGTGGTACTAATCCGAAGGCAAAAATGAATGTAGCGTACGACCACAATCCTTTATTTGCGATAGCTAAATAAGTTAATAGAGGTACCAGATAAGCAAAGAGGTACTTAACGTCTTTCATAGGCACAGCAATTAAGTGTACCTAAAGTTAAAAAAACATAACTGGAATGGACTGAGAGAATTACTTCTTAAGAAGCTTTCTTTCTTTGATCTTGGCCTTCTTTCCCACTAATTCTCTGAGGTAGTAGAGCTTAGCTCTCCTTACTTTACCTCTCTTAAGGACCTTTACATCAACTATTGATGGAGATGAGATCGGGAATATTCTTTCTACACCTACCCCACTAGACATTTTTCTTACGGTAAATGTCTTAGTCGCACCTGAACCATTGATCTGGATTACATTGCCTTTAAATGACTGGATTCTTTCTTTAGAACCCTCGACAATTTTGATACTCACATCGACATTATCACCTGGTCTGAAATCAGGCAAATCTTTCTTAGCTGTCAATTGTTCCTCTACGTAGTTAATTAAATCCATAATCCTAGATATTTATAGGCTTCTAATAAGCGTGCAAAGATACTGAATTTCCTAAGAAAGTAGCAAATCTAAAATAGGAATGAATTCGCTTATCTCAATAAAGTCAAATGACCGTCTCTATTGACTCTAGCCCCTCTAGGCTCACGATAGCTGACTTTATACACATAGACACCTTGAGGCGATAGCGGACCTGAATTAAACTCCATTCCATTCCACCCCTCACGTGGGTCTGATGATTCATAGACCAACTGTCCCCATCTGTTATAGATGTTGATCTCAAAATCATTGAGCCCGCCAAAAAAGCCGTTGCCCAGAAATAGATCATTGGAAGAATCGTTATTTGGCGTAAAGGCATTAGGGAAATGAAACTCCACAGTAGGGATAACATCAATAACCTTAGATATTGTATCAGGACAATTGGTAGTAGGATGAAAACTGGTCAAAAGCACTCTATACTGCCCAGTATCGGGAAACGTAAATGTTGGATTCTGCACAAATGAAGAACCAGCACCACCAAAATCCCATTGCCACCCTCGAGCATTTATAGATCTGTCTGTGAAATTTATTGTTTTATCAAAAATATTGGCTTCCATAGGATCACATATAAAGTCTGCTTCGGGTGACTCCAACACCCTAATCAAATCCGGAAAACCACGTGCCGCTTCGCAACCCAAAGGCGAAACAATATCCACTGAAACGGAAAAGATACCCGGCTCTAGATAAGTATGCGTCGGACTGATATTCGTTGCAGTACTCCCATCTCCCAAGTCCCAAAATATGTCATAGGTAGAATCTATAGGAAATGATAAATTCTCTAAAAAGATATCTACAGGATTACAGCCTATAAAAGAGGAAGGTTCTACGATAACTGTATTAGGGGCTGGAAAATAAGGGACTTCAACTGTAACAGAATCCTGACAGCCATCACTATCCGTGACGACTAGCTGCACCTGTTTATTTCCAGGCGTAGGAAATTCAAAGCTAGGAGAAGTCATTGTAGAACTACCATCTTGATCAAAGGACCAATCCCATCCAGTCAGCCTGGAGGCTCCCGTAAATGAAAAATCAGTGAAATCTGTAGGACCTGCAACACAGGTATCATAAGCAAACTCAAAATTACTTGTAGCTCCAGGAAATACATTGATAATCATAGGTGCGGTGTCAGAACAGAATAGGCCTTCATTGACAATCATCCGACCAGTATATGTACCAAAAAATGGAAAATCAACATCTGCATTTCTTGTCAGACCTTCTTGCCTAAAAATATTGTTCCCCACACTATCCACTATAGACCAATCATAGTCTTCTATGAATCTGACATCTGTACTTAAGTTTTCTATGACTAGAGAGCTATCACCGCATAAATTGAAAATGTATAAGTTGGTATTTCCTGCATTCGCTCCAGTGGCTGAGCCGGGATCAGGTACAACTTCATCCGCATCCAATCGTGCAAAAACTGCTGCCTCACATTCTAGAATATTAAACTGAAAATCTCTTCTAATCTCTCCTATCTTGACGCCATCTCTAAACTCTTCTACACAGACACCGACTACAAACTGACCGATAGCATCTGGAACACCAGATAACTCACCAGTGAGCAGATTTATTTCTACTTGTGGATCTCCTCCTAAGGGATTGATGGCACTGAACGGTGGTATAAATCTAACTTGATCAAATGGCGGAGCGCATTGGATAGGCTCAGGTCTTACACAGATACAACACCCTAGACTCCCAGCACCCGGACCAGTAGCGTCAAAAGTTCCTCCAGCTGTGGACGGTGCACAGAATGAATATCTCAAATCATCTCCATCAATATCAGTGCACCTTTGGGATACACCAAGGTCTTCTAGAGGAAATCCTGCACAAACAAAAATGGGAGGAAACTCATCGAAAGTCGGGCTACTGTTTCCTGTTCTTTGTGCTTCTGGGGAAATCGTCACATCAAAAGATGCTCCTGTATCTCCAGGATTGAAGATATTAGAGATAGATTCATTTCTACAGCAACGTTGGTAGGCAATCATATAATCTCTATCCCCTACTTCTAGCTCCACTTCAAATTCATAAAAGCCCTCTTCCACACGGATTTCATCATTAGGGACTTCTACACAATCCAGATTATTGGCATCTACGGGTTGTATACCTCTAGGTCCAACATTTCTAATATTATCATAAAGGATCCAAGTCCCCTGAGCATTCTGACGAAAGACACCAAACATAGTAGCATCTGCGCCATCAAAAGGGGCACCTCCTCCATTCGCATCTCTATAAAGAGTGACTATAACATTAAATCTAACTAGACTGCTATCCTGATTATGTTCTATATAACGATAAGTAACATCACCACCTACAATATGGGCAGCTTGGCTATCGCTGAGAGCTAAGCCAGAAAAAATTGTAGAAAAAATGAGAATCCTTATATATCTTGACATATCGTATGACTTATGATGAGTTGTTATGCAATGATTATTACAATATCATAACGTGAAAAATAAAGTTAAGTATATATCGTTTATACCTCAAGCCAACATAAATTGTTGCTTTACCACTCAAACTAAACGTAATACTAATAACATTGGTTGATAAATTACTTATCCTCCGTTGTCCAAATTATGAGCTATGAATAGTGAATTGGACAACCTGACTAAAATCGTCAAGCTCCTAGATGAAGGAGCAGTAATACTCTGTCCTACTGATACAATTTGGGGTCTGAGCTGTGACGCTATGAATTTAGCTAGTGTACGGCGCATATTTGACATAAAGTCTCGTGATCTTGACAAGCCCTTGATTCTTCTTTTCAGCAGAGTTTCCGAATTAAAAAAGTACGTAACAGATCTACATCCTCGGGTAGAGGATCTACTTATTTATTATCAGAAACCAGTAACATTCATCCATCGCGCAGGTCCAAAACTGCCTCGACATCTTGTCAACAAAGATGGAACAGTGGCTATTCGCCTTACACAGGATGAGACGCTTAGGGAATTAATAGATGACCTTGGAAGACCTATAGTCTCTACAAGCGCTAACATTCAAGGAGAACCCAGTCCTAGTATCTATCCTGAGATTACAGAAAAAGTCAAATCACAGGTCGATTATATATTTAAAGCCAGAAGAGTCAATGGCACACATCTCAGTGCTTCTCCAATTATCAAGTATGATAAATATGGACAGTTAATCTTTATTCGAGAGTAGTGCTATTGTTGGTTTGGGGTTGCGGATATACTCCAAAGCCAGACTTATGGCTTCATCATTATCAGAAAGTAATGTCTGCCTGGCTTCATCATCACTGATCACCTTGTAGTAAGATCTACTAGCAACATAGTCAAAATTCAAATTGCAAGACACCTGCCCCATCAACTCTGCATCGATGTAGTTAGTCACAAAGTTTTCATAACCACTTTGTGATAAGCGTAATTGGTCTAGCTGTCTAGAATTAGCTCTATGCATTGTCCAGATGACATAGTGATCAAGATAATATTCATATTCATAACAGTCTTGAGTTTCCTTTTGACTTACCTCTATATCTGGCAGGACACCTTGCCCTGAAGGCATTTCTCTTGCCAACAATTTACTTTTCATCACTAAACTATCTGCTTCAAATTCATTGGTCTCACTCTCGTAGGACTTCTGTATCAGTCTACCACTTGGAGTATAGTACTTTGCAACAGTAAGCCGAAGGGCACCTCCATTCTTAAGAGGAAATATCTCTTGGACTAGTCCTTTGCCATAGCTGTGTTCTCCGATTATCATACCGCGATCCCAGTCTTGTATCGCACCAGCTAGAATTTCACTTCCAGAGGCTGAATAATTATTGATAAGCACTGCAACTTTCCTAATATTATAAAAGTTTTTGCCCGTAGAGCGATATTCTTGTTTTTCTCTATTAAGCCCCTTGGTGTAGGTCAACAACTTGTCCTTTTTGGGAAACAACTGTGACAAGACCTTGATGGCTTCTGGTAGATATCCTCCTGGATTATCTCTGAGATCAAGAATCAAATCAAGTTCTTCTTTATCCTTGGTCATCTTTTCCATAGACTCTACAAACTGCTCGTAGGTATTTCCGCTAAATCTTGCCAGTTTTATATATCCGATATTACCTTCTATTAGATAAGACTCACTTGCAGATGCTACTACTATTTCCTTAATAGCAACATCCTTATTAATCTGCTCTCCAGAGACTGAGACCAAGTTAATATTTATAGTTTCTCTAGTATCATCTTTAAGCATTGCCCTAAGAGAATCAAATGAAAGCTCATGGCCACTTACAGGGATGTTATCTACCTTATTAATGATCATACCTGATTTCAAGCCTTGTATCTCTGCATCAGAATCCGGTATTATACCAGATAGATAGAAGGTATCATTGATACCAATAGTTTCAATACCGATACCTCGATAGACGCCTTTCATTCGGTCTTGGTGGTCAGTTAGTTCGGCTGCGGTTATATAACTTGAATGGGGATCTAAGTCTTCTAATAACTGATCTATGACATTAATAGACATCTCCTCCGAGTCTATAGAATCTACATAAGTGTTTTCTATAAACCGAATGACTTCTTCTATCCTACCATCTTGTTGGTGCCCACTGAGATTAGATACAACTTCAGATTTAAATAGGGATTCGGCATTGTCACCGAATTGTATGTTATATCCCACCAATAATCCGACTGCGGCAGAGAGGCCGATAAGTATCGGTTCCCAGACTCTAAGTGGCTTTTGTGGTGATGGCATATATGATTCGAATTACTAGTCTTTAGAGCAAAATGTTATGCTAGATAAAGAAAATGGAGAGACTACATTACATAATCTCTCCATAATTTACTTTTTGCTTTGTTACTATTAGACGCCTAAGTAGTGCTTAAGAAGCTTACTTCGTGATGCAGACCTAAGCTTATTGATAGCCTTATCTTTAATTTGTCTTACTCTTTCTCTAGTAAGACCAAATCTATCTCCGATATCTTCTAAAGACATAGGATGCTCGATACCTATTCCAAAGTACAACTTGATAACATCGCATTGTCTTTCAGTAAGTGTATTGAGTGATCTTTCTATTTCTCTTCTGAGTGACTCTGCGTATTCTAGCTTAGAGTCAGTGCCAGGGGTTCCAGAATTTTCTAATACATCAAGAAGTGAATTATCTTCTCCATCTACAAATGGAGCATCCATAGAGACGTGTCTTGCCGCTACTCCTAATGTAGTTTCTACCTCATCAGCAGAGATTTCAAGAAGCTCAGCGAGCTCATCAGAAGATGGCTCTCTTTCATATTCTTGCTCAAGCTCAGAGAAAGCTCTGTTTATCTTATTAAGTGATCCTACCTTATTGAGTGGTAGTCTTACGATTCTTGATTGTTCAGCAAGCGCTTGAAGAATAGATTGTCTAATCCACCAAACCGCATAGGAGATAAACTTGAAACCTCTAGTTTCATCAAATCTCTGAGCAGCTTTAATTAGACCAAGATTTCCTTCGTTAATAAGGTCACTTAGTGATAATCCTTGATTTTGGTATTGTTTGGCGACAGAAACTACAAACCTGAGGTTTGCCTTGGTTAGCCTTTCTAAGGCATCTTGGTCACCATCCTTAATTTTTTTTGCTAAGTCTACTTCTTCCTCTGGGGTGAGGAGGTCGACTTTTCCGATTTCTTGAAGGTATTTCTCTAATGATTGGGATTCACGATTAGTGATTGACTTGGTAATCTTCAGTTGCCTCATCTACAGGAAGGTTTATTATATTTCTCAAATAGGTTGATTCAAAAGTATAACTATCCGACGCAATTCGCAACTACGAAAACACATATAGATAGATGTACTGGATAACAGTCACTATATATACAATAAAAGTGCCTAACCATTGCAAAATAAATAATACTTCATTTGCTATTAAGGTTAGTTACCTCTATATTCCGCTCCGACCAACTAATCTCCAATTAGTTATAAATTAAATAAATAGATAATGAGTAGGGTGAAAATAGAGATGGAATTCATATTCAAAGCATCACCATCTATACTGCATCAGTTTTTGACACAACCTGAGAACCTCGTAAGATGGTTTGCCAATGGTTGTGATATAGCAGATGATGTGTACACGTTTACATGGGATGACTCTGAGGAGGTAGCCTATCTGATAGATGATATAGAAGAAGAAAGACTTCGGTTTAAGTGGGGGGACCTTGACGATGGGGATGAATACTTTGAATTCAGAATGTACAAATCAGACATAACGCGTCAGACCATATTAGAAATTACTGATTTCTGCGACGATGATGAAGTCAAAGAACAGAAAGACCTATGGTCAACTCAGATAGAAGAACTGAGACTAGCCTGTGGTGGATAACAGAGCTTATCATCTAGTACCTGACCCCAAGATTTAGTTATTGTGATGTCCTTAAGATACCCTGATTTAGCCGCTTTAGTATTAAGAGTAGGCTTTGGTGCCTATATGTTATTTGGGCACGGCTTGGCCAAGCTGGATAAGTTTCTGGCTGGAGGAGAGATTAGGTTCCCATCAGTCCTAGGACTGCCACCCTCATTGGCGATTGCCTTAGCAGTTTTTGCTGAAGTTATAGCTTGTGCGATGATCATCATCGGGTACAAAACAAGGCTAGCTGCCATTCCTATGATTATAACAATGGCTATCGCCGCACTCATAATACATGGTGGAGATCCATTGTTTATGCAAAAGGCCGAAGGAGGATCCAAGGAGCCTGCCCTACTATATCTCATCGGCTTTCTAGCTATCTACTTACTTGGTTCTGGCAAGTACTCAGTAGACGAGACCTTAGACAGTGTCCTATAGGATATTGTTTTCCTAGTGTGAATTAGTTATTTCTAATAAACTGGCTTACGATCAAAGTGATGCTCGGCTGAAACAAACCTAGTCGTTCCAGACTTACTCCTCATAATTATAGAATTTGTGATAGCCCCCCAAGGCCTGAACTGCACTCCCTTAAGTAATGATCCATCAGTTACTCCTGTTGCAACAAACATCACGTCTCCTTGAGCCATCTCTTCCATAGCATAGACTTTATTAATATCTGTTACACCCATTTTCTTGGCTCTTTCTATATCTCCATCATTTCTAGGTACTAAAACTCCTTGGAAATCACCTTTTATACATCTCATCGCTGCTGCGGCAATAACACCTTCTGGTGCTCCACCGATGCCCATCATAATATCTATGCCCGTATTTGGTAATGCGGTAGCTATCGCTGCTGATACATCGCCATCTCCTATCAGAAATATTCTTGCTCCAGCTGCCCTTACCTCCTTGATTAACTCCTTATGACGAGGTCTATCTAAGATAATCACGGTAAGATCCGAGATGGTACAACTCTTACGTTGAGCTAATCGCTTAAGGTTGTTCGTAGGTGTATCATTTATATCTATAGCACCGATGCCATCTGGCCCGACTGCAATTTTATTCATATAAATGTCTGGAGCATTGAGCAAGCAGCCTTTACTACCTATCGCCATTACAGAAATAGCATTATATCCTCCTTGTGCACAGATTGTAGTGCCTTCAAGTGGATCTAGGGCTATTTCAATTTCTGGTCCTACCCCACTACCCACTTTCTCACCTATATATAACATAGGTGCTTCATCGCGTTCGCCTTCTCCAATTACTACAACACCTTGACAATCAACAGTATCCAACATCTTTCGCATACCATCTACAGCCGCTTGGTCCGCAGCTTTCTCGTCTCCTCTTCCCATCCATCTAGCAGAATTAATAGCTGCTATTTCTGTTACTCTGATAAATTCTAAGGCAAGATTCCTATTCATTGGTAGCTGTTTTATGTTTTACAGATTGTTTTCAAAATGCCTCTAAAATACCTCTTACAAAAGAAAAAGCCTTTGCTGTCGAGCAAAGGCTTTTGAATTTCTTTATGAAGCTACTTCAGCTTCTACCTTATCGAAATTGTCTTCAGAGAACTTCTTTCCTTCCCATTTCCCAAGCCATTCACAATTTTCTGGCTGGTTTTTCAAATACTGCTTGTAAGCATCTACTGCCTTCTTCTTGTCTGTTCTCTTAATCGTGATATTATTATTATATCCCTTTTTGATATTGAAATAATAAATACCCTTTCCATACTCAAACTTCTTAGTACGAGGTCTTGCCATATTAAATTTTGATCTTCTTCTGCTAACCCACAGATATGATTAAAAAAAGTACCAGAGGCACAATCGAAAGAAATTCTTAAGCCGCTAGCGTATCCCAATTAACGAAAGAAGATGGAAAAAAGTTGTTTTTATATCAAAAAGTTGAAAAAAAAGTCAGTAGAGACTTTGGACTAATAATTCAGTTAGCAGAATTATTCTGTCGTCTCTATCTTGTTTTGTACTGTATAAGTAGTCTTCTCGAATGACTTAGCAGGCTGCTCTATTTCTGTCTCGCCATAGTAACAACCAGATTTACTGGATTGACAAGAAGTAAGAAAAAGTCCACCTATAATGAAGGTGCCTGCGATTAAAAATTTTGCGTTTTTCATTTTAAAAAATTTAATGGTTAGAAGTTCCGATTCGAAACAATGATTTGATTATTAATATCTACCTAACGCAAAAGGTTACGATTTATCGCTTAATAAAATCTTAAAACAAAATAATCAACTCATGCACTCACTAGGTAAGAGTAATAAAGTAGAACTTATAGATAGACTTCTCGAGTGACCACCTTCATCTTAGTACTGTTATAACTTGACATACTCATCTTAAGTTATTTTCGCAGGCACTCAACTTATCGAATTACTAGGTTATAGAAAAGATCTAACTAAAGCAGATAACCAACTACATCAAGCTTATAAGAAGCTTCTGAACTTAGAAAAGAGCAAAAAAAATGGAGAACAGTAATCACTGTACTCCACTTTAAAATTTTCGTAGCCGGTCTGGGGTTCGAACCCAGGACCCACGCCTTAAAAGGGCGTTGCTCTACCAGCTGAGCTAACCGACCGCCTTCAAAAAGTTGTGCAAAGATATACTGTATTTGCAATTACACAACCCTAATCGAAAAAATTAGACATCAATATTTAGAATCATCCCATCATACCCGCCTATCACATTAGGAAATACGGAGCTGGCTTCATCTACCAAAGCGTCTACCGACCTATATCTACTTGAATAATGACCTATCACTAGTTTACCAACCTCTAGACTCTTGGCTAACTCCGCAGCTTCTAGTGCTGTTGTATGGCCTCTTGCCTGGGCTTGTTCTCGCATAGCATCCAGATAAGTTGCTTCGTGGTACAACAAGTCAATTTTATGCAAATGATCCTTAGACCAACCTGCAATCTGAGTATCGGCACAGTAAGCATAGCTGCGTGAACGACGTCTTGGGAGAGTTAGATTTTCATTGGGTATTCTTTTATCGCCCCTGACTAAATCTTGACCTGCTTTTACTGATTTAATCTCGGCTATACTCATTTGATATTCTCCAATAATATCTTTTCTGATATTAATGGGTCTAGGAGTTTCCTTGAT
This sequence comes from uncultured Saprospiraceae bacterium, assembly GCA_937969415.1. Classification (GTDB taxonomy): domain Bacteria; phylum Bacteroidota; class Bacteroidia; order Chitinophagales; family Saprospiraceae; genus RFSX01. The sequence goes on from CALBWK010000063.1 coordinate 15,048, forward strand.
TAGGAAACCCATACAGGCTATCCGATGATTAACAGGAAATGCGTCTACAGTAAATTTTGAAGTCCGGAAGAGCTGCTCCACACCAGTAAGCGTAACCTCAACAATCTGAATATCGTAATCAATGTGACTCTGACTCAAGCGGATACAAGTATTGATGTATTCTTCTAAGCCAGGAGGTCCGTAAACCTTTATGGGGGCAGTACGCGATAAGTGAGACAAAGACCCTAAAAACCCAGGCAATCCATATACATGATCACCATGGAGATGACTTATAAGTACGTGTCTAATCTGATTACGCTTAATCTTATATTGGGACATACGCATCTGCGTACCCTCCCCACAATCTATAAGCAGCAATTCTCCTGACACATTCAGAACCTGACTGGTCGGGAATCGCCCATGAGCGGGCATAGCAGAGTTGCACCCTAAGATGGTCAACTCAAACTTCTCCATACTTAATTTATTCTTGTTCTGAGGAAAGTTCCTTTTCTATCTCTTCCATAAATATGTAATCGATAGATTCCTCTACAGTAGGCAGAATTTTAAAGATTGTTTCCAGTCTCGAAATTTCTATAAGCTTCTGGACACTTGGATGTGCTATTCCTGTCAAAACAAAAGTCCCTTGATCATTCCACAACCTATTAGCAGTTAGAATAGCACTAAGTCCTGAAGAGTCGACATATTTCACATCCGTCAGATCGAGGATGAGGTTTTTGACTCCTTCGTTACATAAAAACACAAACTCAGACTTAAGATCTGGTGCTATCAAAGAATTAAGATTGTCTTCGTTGAGTTGCAACAAAGAGTACTTGTCTTGTTTATCTATTACAAACTTCATTTCGCTTGATTTCGGTCATTCGGCAGACAAAGTGTTATAACGTTGAATGCTAAAAAATCGTTTACTCAAGGCACAAAGGTCGTAAAAACAATGGCTAATCTTTCAAAAGTCTGAAATTTTAGAAAATGATAAGGCATAAAGGCAAGTAAGTGGACAGAAATCTATCTACTAGAAGTACCGCCACTATTGACCATTGCGTAGCATTTTGTCTATTTTGCACCTGTAGTTTAGCGCCATAATGGCATATAACTTTAAATGGTACGTTTTTAGACCAGTATTTAAAAATTTCTAATACTAATATTATTAAATAGTATAATATTTAAGGTCTTGGATTAATACCCAGAAACAAAGGATATTCTAAGCAGAAGCAGGTTAATATTTTGTAAAAAACCTGTACAGAAAAGGAATTTCTTGAAAACGAGGGTTTATAGTTAAAAACAGAACTGCTTATGAACAGCAAATTTTCGCCTAAAGTAAAAAAGATCATCTCTATGAGCCGGGACGAAGCCATTAGGCTTGGTAATGACTTCATAGGAACAGAGCATTTGCTTCTTGGTATGATCAAGGATAATGAAAGTCTTGCCATTCGTGTGCTAGATTCTCTAGAAGTAGACCTGTACGAGCTGAAGTATAAATTGGAATCTGCTATCCAGAACAAAAGAGGAGCCAACTCACAACTTAATGTAGGCAGTATCCCACTTAATAAGCACGCTGAGAAGGCCCTGAAGGTATCCTTCCTCGAGGCGAAGTCAATGAAACAACAAGAAATTAGTCCAGAACATATAATGCTGTCAATCTTAAAAATGAGTGACGGCAATACCCCACAAATTATGGAAGACTTTGAAATAGATTATGCAATCTATAAAAATGAGCTAGAATATGTCAATCAAGAGGATAACTCAGGATATACAGACATCAGCTCTGCGGCCGATGATGCAGATCTACCCTTAGATGACGAGCGAGATGATTCATTTAGTGGAAGCTCAAGGAGAAAGACAGGTTCTAAATCAAGAACACCAGTCTTGGACAATTTTGGTCGTGACGTCACTAAGCTTGCTGAGGAAGATAAGCTAGACCCGATTATAGGTCGAGAAAATGAAATAGAAAGGGTATCTCAAATCTTATCAAGAAGGAAGAAGAACAATCCTATTCTTATAGGAGAGCCAGGTGTCGGAAAAACAGCTATAGCAGAAGGTCTAGCGCTCAGAATCCACCAGAAAAAAGTAAGCAGAACCCTATTCGGTAAGCGTATAGTGATGTTGGATCTAGCGGCTCTTGTTGCAGGTACAAAATACAGAGGACAGTTCGAAGAGCGGATGAAAGCCATTATGAATGAGCTAGAAAAGACGCGTGATGTTATTGTCTTTATAGATGAGATTCACACTATCGTCGGTGCTGGTGGAGCTACAGGATCATTGGACGCTTCCAATATCTTCAAGCCAGCTCTTGCTAGAGGTGAGCTACAAGTCATAGGAGCTTCTACCCTAGATGAGTACAGGCAGTATATAGAGAAAGACGGCGCACTAGATAGAAGATTCCAAAAGGTATTGGTAGAGCCCCCTTCTCCAGAAGAGGCTGTGCATATATTGCAGAATATAAAACCGAAATACGAAGATTTCCATAATGTCACCTATTCAGATGACGCTATTAATGCTTGTGTCAGCTTGAGTTCTAGGTATATAACAGATAGATTTTTACCAGACAAGGCTATCGATGTACTTGATGAAGTAGGTGCAAGGACCCATCTGAAAAACATCCACGTACCCAAGCATATCGAAGAGCTAGAGGCCAGTATAGAAGGTGTTAAGGATCAAAAAAATCAAGCTGTCAAGAATCAACAGTATGAAAAAGCTGCTGATCTAAGAGATCAAGAGTCCAAGCTGATCAAGAAACTAGAGACTTCTAAGAAAGAGTGGGAAGAAGACTCTAAAGAAGCGAAGTATCCAGTTAATGAGGAGATGGTTGCTGAGGTTGTTGCTATGATCACGGGTATACCTGTGACCAAAGTTGCTCAGAAAGAGAATAAGAAGTTGGTCAAAATGGCAGACGATCTCAAAAACCACATAATTGGTCAAGATAATGCTGTTGATAAGATAACTAAAGCGATCCAAAGAAATAGATTAGGTCTCAAAGACCCTTCTAAACCGATAGGTACTTTTATATTTCTAGGACCAACGGGTGTTGGTAAAACAGAATTAGCCAAAGCCCTTGCCAAAAATGTATTTGACTCCGAGGATGCTCTTATCAGAATAGATATGACGGAGTATATGGAGAAGTTTACGTTAAGTAGATTAATCGGAGCGCCTCCTGGCTATGTGGGCTATGAAGAAGGCGGTCAACTGACAGAAAAGGTAAGACGGAAGCCCTACTCTGTAATTCTCTTGGATGAAATAGAAAAAGCACACCCAGATATCTACAATGTCTTACTCCAAGTATTTGATGATGGACAATTGACAGATGGACTAGGTAGAAAAGTAGACTTTAAGAATACGATGATCATAATGACTTCAAATATTGGAGCTAGAGATCTCAAGGACTTCGGTACTGGAGTTGGATTCAATACTAAAGCAAGAATGGATTCTCATGATGACAATTCCAAAGGCGTTATTGAGAAAGCCCTTAAAAAGACCTTCTCGCCAGAGTTTTTGAACAGAATAGATGACGTCATCATCTTTAACAGCTTAGAGCAAGAGCACATCTTTAAGATTATCGATATCAGCCTTAAAGACCTGTATAAGAGATTGGAGGATATGGGTTACAAACTGTCCTTGACTCCAACTGCAAAGAAATTCGTTGCTGAGAAAGGATTTGATCCTCAGTTTGGAGCACGACCGCTTAACAGGGCCATTCAAAAGCATATAGAAGACCCTCTAGCAGAATACATTCTAGCAGAAAGTCCAGCTGAAGGCACTGAACTAAAGGCCGTCTTATCCAAGGATAAGTCTACCATAGTTATTAAGACAACTAACACTATAAAGTCTGAGGATATTAAAGAATAACACGGAACTCATTGAAGTTGCTGCTTATATGTTAACTTTGGAGCAAAGCCATCGTTAAGGTGTAGAGTCAATAGACTCGAATATTATAAATTAAAAGAATTCATTTGGCTAAAAGAAGATCGTTTACTAAAAAACCAGAGAAAAAATTCCATTTCAGAGTTAATGAAAAAATCGTCGTACCCAATATCAGATTGGTAGGTGAAAATTTCGAGGAAATCAGCAATGTCGCTGGCAAAAAGGTAGAAGCAGGTGTACATCCTACCCGTGAGGCCCTCAAATGGGCCAATGAACTCGAGCTAGACCTTGTAGAAATAAGCCCTAAAGCGGTACCACCGGTTGCTAAGATCCAGGATTATAACAAGTTCCTTTATCTCAAGAAGAAGAAGGAAAAAGAAATAAAGAACAAAGCTGCTAAGACAGTCATCAAAGAAATCAGATTTGGTCCTAATACGGATGAACACGATTTCCAGTTCAAACTAAAACATGCTCAAAAATTCCTTACGGATGGCGCCAAAGTCAAGGCCTACGTTCATTTTAGAGGAAGAACTATCGTTTTTAAAGATAGAGGTCAATTGCTCTTACTCAAGTTCCTTAATGAACTAGCAGAGCTAGGTGCCGCAGAAGAACTTCCTAAAATGGAAGGTAGAAGGATGATTGTTATGATAGCCCCACACAAAAAGCCGAAGAAATAAGGCGCATTTCACTAAAATCAAGAGCATTTCAAGCACTTGTATGTATTATTTGTCTTAATTTTGCAGCCCTAATAAAAATTGGGAGTTATGCCTAAAATGAAAACACACTCTAGTGCTAAGAAGAGATTCAAACTTACTGGTTCTGGTAAGGTGAAAAGATTCCAAGCAGGAAAGAGACACTTACAGAGAAAGAAGACGAACAAAGCAAAATTGAACCTTACTGGTTCTACGCTTGTCTCTCCTGCTGATACACCTCGTATCAAAAAATTACTTTGCAAGTAAATTAATTAATTGGGTTGAGGTCAAGACTCTATAGTTAGAGGCCCTTAGCTCGAAAAATTCGAAATATGCCACGTTCAGTTAACGCAGTCGCTTCAAGAAAGCGAAGAAAAAAGATTCTTAAAGCAGCCAAAGGATATTTTGGTGCAAGAAGCAATGTCTACACAGTCGCTAAAAATGCGGTAGAAAAAGCATGGAGTTATGCTTACAGAGACAGAAGAAACAAGAAAAGAGCCTTCAGAAGACTTTGGATAGCTAGAATCAACGCTGCTGCCAGACAAGAAGGTATCACGTACTCTAAGTTTATGTACGGTATCAAGCAAGCAAACATCGAGCTCAACAGAAAGGTGCTTGCGGATCTTGCACTTAATGAGCCAGAAGCTTTCAAAAGCATCGTTGCTAAAGTGAAGTAGACAACAACAGAAAAAAGCAAAAAGACCTTGATACACAGTACCAGGGTCTTTTTTTATGTTCTCTATTGACATTAGAGTTTCTAAACCTAATGAAATATGTAATAATCATTCAAATGTTAAGACGACTTTTTAGCATTGATTTACTAACATTTATCCACAACCCAGCTAATTCAACTTCTAGTAGATTGAGTATAGCTCAGTAGGACCTATTTCTATTTGGTAACCTTTGGCAAATTAGCTTTTCACTAAATGTCTGTTTATCGTAGTCTGTCCGCTGATAAGGCTTAGAATATAGAAGCCAGGTTGTAAGCTTGAAACATCAATGACTTGTGAGTTTGATGCTTCAAATATTTGCACACCATTCATATCTAAGATTCTGAGTGAGTCGAAATTCGTGTCGCTCTCAATATTTAAAATCGTATAACAGGGATTGGGATAAATCTTAATTTGATCAGCTGCAATGGTATTGCTTGTGGAAGTGCTGGTTTCAAAGCAAGAATTGACTACGCCCGGTGTACCCAGAAGTTCGTTTCCCCCAGAAAACAAAGAATTCTCAGCTAGTGCCCAATTCATTCCATTGTTGATATCTAATGATGGATCGCACAGTTCAATCGCCACCCCTCTAGGCGCTACTGGCCAATTTAGATCTTCATCATAATCGATCCTTACCACAGTTTCCCCACTAGAGTCACTTATTAAAAAGAATGGATCACCAATAATTTGATCGTTAGGTGCCCACTCACCCATATCCGTTACGACACCAAGACTGATCATAGCATTGAAATCAGAACTAATTAAATATCTTTCATTGGGTTCCAATTTGATATCAGGCAGCGACGGCAAGCTTATATCACAACTAATTGACCATTGAGAAAGGTCGATAGTTTCATCACTGAAATTTAGTAATTCAATGTATTGGAGGTCATTATCCCATAGTGGTTGGTTGTATAGAATCTCACTGATTGTAAGCTGTCCTTGGAGATTATTAGAAATAATTAATAGAAATAATAACCCAATCGCATTTTTCATATTAATAAAGCTGTTTAGTTTCTAATCGCTACTACAGGGTCCATCCTCGCTGCAAGATAAGCAGGTATGATACCTGAGATAATACCAACTATGATAGATATAACTATGCCCGAGATGGCATTATTCATTGTCATTATCATTTCAAATTCTATCACCTCACTTATAAAGACGATCATTCCATAAGAGAAAACGAGTCCTATAAGACCGCCAATGAGACAGAGCACGACTGCCTCTACCAAAAACTCTAGGAGGATAATACCCTTCTGCGCACCGATGGCTTTCTTGATACCGATGATATTGGTTCTTTCTTTGACAGAGACAAACATTATGTTGGCGACACTGAACATCCCTACTATCAAGGCAAAAATACCAATGACGATACCTACTAAATTCAATGTACCGAAGACACTTTCTAATACAGTATTGAGCGATGACAACTCCATCAATGAGAAGTTATCTGACTCCTTGGGCTTCAACCCTCTATGAGAGCGGAGTATGCCTGTCAACTCTGCCTTGAGCTCCTCATTATCTACTCCAGGTTTCCCTTTCACTACTAGAGACTCGCCGACTCCTTTTCCATCCTTGATATTCAGAAAGCGGCGGGCATTGGTCAGGGATACCCAGATGACATTGTCGAAGTTCATAAAATTGAAGCTGTTATCTCCTTCTTCCTTGAGGACGCCTATAACCCTATAATTCTGTCCAGCTAGCTTGATTTCTTTACCTATCGGGTCCAAATTTTGAAACAGCTCTTTGGCACAAGTATGGCCTAGTATAACCTTGTTACTGCCTGAATTGTGTTCAGATAACGTAAAGTGCCTTCCTTTGACAAATTCAAGATTTTGGATAGCCTGAAAATCATAAGAAGATCCTTTGATAAAAGCATCTGCAAGTGCATTGGATTTGTACTTAATCGTCTTTCCTCCAGAAAAAACTGCATACGACACCTTCTCGGCCAACTTTGCTTTTCGTTTGATAACTTCATAATCATCTAGGTCAGGGTCTGGACGCTTTAGATATTTGAAGTAATTTTCTTCCCAGTCTTCATTCCAAGGAAACTTCTCTATATAAACTGTCCCTGATCCCAGTTCAGAAAGCCCATCCATAACGTTCTTCTGTAAGGAATCTACCGCAGACTTAATGGATATGATACAAAAGATCCCAATGGTAATGCCAATAAGAGACAGAAAGCTCCTTAGTTTATTAGCAAGAAGAGAGCTCATAGCCTGATTGATACTCTCCCATATGACCTTGATTAGGGTAATCATTAACTAAATGTAGGTTTTTGGAGCCTAAAGACACTAAATAATAGACAAATAGACCCTAAATACCTCCTAAACTGGAGAAAGTAGCGGTAACAAAGAAGACTTGACAGTTCTAAAGCATTTTTTCTACTTTTGTCCGCTATTTAAAACTAAGCATATGAAGACTAAACTGTCACAGTTTACTTACGATTTACCAGAAAAATTTATCGCCAAATATCCAGCAGATGTAAGGGATGAATCTAGACTGATGGTCGTGCATAAAGATTCAGGAAAAATAGAGCATAAAGTATTCAAAGATGTCATCGACTATTTTGACGATGATGACGTCATGATATTTAATGACACTAAAGTTTTCCCTGCTAGACTCTTCGGTAAAAAAGAGAAAACTGGTGCACAGATAGAAGTTTTCTTACTTAGAGAACTTAACAAAGAATCAAGACTCTGGGATGTCCTAGTTGACCCTGCAAGAAAAATAAGAGTTGGTAACAAGTTATTCTTTACTAATCCTAATGACCCAGAGCAGGAGCTTCTAGTAGCTGAAGTTGTGGACAACACAACTTCTAGAGGAAGGACTATTAGATTCTTCTTTGAAGGAACTGACGAAGAGTACCACGCCATACTGAGGACTCTAGGTAATACACCTATACCTAAGTATATCGATAGAGAGCCAGAAGCTATAGATACAGAAAGGTATCAGACAGTGTACGCAGATAAGGTAGGCGCTGTAGCAGCGCCGACTGCTGGGCTACACTTTAGTAGGACATTACTCAAGAGACTAGAAATCAAGGGTGTACATCTTCCTAAAGTAACCTTACACGTAGGACTTGGCACTTTTAGAGAAATAGAAGTTGAAGATCTATCTAAGCATAAGATGGAAGCAGAATATTTTGCCATTCCACCAGAAACTGCTCGGCTAGTTAATCAAGCTAAGAAAAATAAGAAAAGAGTCTGTAGCGTAGGAACAACAAGTATGCGGACTATAGAGTCGGCAGTTTCTGCTACAAGTACTTTGAAAGAAGCAGAAGGATGGACCAATTTATTTGTCTATCATCCTTATGAGTTTAATATCGCCAATTCAATGATCACCAACTTCCACTTACCAAAGTCTTCTTTGATGATTATGGTATCAGCCTTTGCTGGAATGGAGTTGATTATGGATGCATATCAAGTAGCGATCAAAGAGAAATACAGATTCTTTAGCTACGGTGATGCGATGTTAATAATATAAGGGGTATAAGGAATTTTTTTATCGAAGGAATAGTTGAAGGTTTTGACATAGGTCTCCAAGCCAGAAATTATTGAGCTAAGCAATTGATAATCAGATTTTTATATATTTAATTGCCCACTCATTCAAAATTATTTCCTTCTTTCGCAATTTTTAATAGATTTGCGGAAATTTTGAGCCCTCTTGACACTTTTTTCAATTTTTAAAATCTACTTAGTATGTATTGGACGCTAGAATTGGCACATCACCTAGAAGAGGCTCCTTGGCCAGCGACGAGAGACGAGCTGATTGATTATGCCATAAGAACTTGCGCACCTCCAGAAGTTGTAGAAAATCTTCAAGAAATAGAAGATGAAGGCGATGCATATGAAAATATGCTTGAGATCTGGCCTGATTTTCCTCGGAAAGACGATTTTCTGTTTAATGAAGACGAGTACTGATTCTCTAGAAATCAAAAATATACAACCCCATTCATTTTATGTTTGGGGTTTCTTTTTTGTCCCCTTACTTGTATTGACAAAGAACACCCCTGTCAACATAAGGACTGCGGCTATGATAGAAAGCCCAGTGACCAACTCCTCAAGAAAATAATAGCCTAATAACATAGCTACAATAGGATTGACATAAGTATTGGTGACCACTTTTTCTGTCGAGACATTTTGGAGTAGGTAGTTAAAAGCTGTAAAGGCTATTACAGATCCGAACACGATTAAAAATATGACTGCAACAATGGTAGTGTTGGTGTAATCAGAATACGCTAAGACCTCCTCTCCGATTAGAAGGCTGACGATAATACTAAATAAACCTCCTACAAGCATTTGCAAGCCAGAGTTGAGTAACTGTGACTTAGGAAGAGGTGATCGACTGACGAAGATAGATCCAGACCCCCAAGCCAACATTGATAAAAGAATAATGACAACACCTTTCCATTGATTTGCGCTGGATACCAAATTGTCTTGAGATACCAGTAGATACATACCGACTATCCCGAGAATTACACCAAGAAAAGCTCTAGTGGGTGGTCTTTCTTTATCAACTAACCACAACATCAATAAAATAACAAGAGGCTCGCCTGCGATAATCAGCGCCGTTAACCCAGTATCTAGATAATAAAGTGCCCAAATAGCACCAGTAGCACCTAGACCCATAAAAAGACAACCAGCTATGGTCGCATTCCTCAACTCTATAAAGGAAGGCATCTTGGGCTTAGCCATTAATGCGCTAACCAACAATGTAATCCCACCTGCTGCCAGGTAACGCCAACCACAAAGGGTAAAAGCAGGAATCTGTTCTAAAGCAATTGCCGAAAACAGGTAGGTTGCTCCCCATACAAAATAGGTTATGCCAAAACAAATGAGGATTAATGTGGACTTGTTATTTATCAAGATAGAGTTGGTTAAAAATTAGGAGTCACTAAATAAAATTGTCAGCTAGCTTGCCAAAATTGCTACTTAGTGGAATAAATATTGAATAACTAGACTTTAGAATGTGACTTCGGCGCATTTAATACGTTTAAATAACACTCCCCCGGTTTAGTTTGACCACTAGATCATAATTAATACCTTCTAAATATTCTATATCAGTTTTTGTCATATATTGTGTAAGCTGTTATAGTTATATAAAATGGTACATAAGGAAGTTAAGAAAGTTCTGTATATAGAGGATAACCTAGCGGATATCAAACTCTTTGAAGAGGCAATAAGTTTTAACGATCTAGCAATCAATCTAGAATACGTTACAGATGGGCAGGAAATGCTACATTATTTCGAGACAGCTAAGGCGGAGCATTACAGAGATCTTCCAGATCTCATTATCTCTGATCTTAATTTGCCTAAAATAAGTGGGCAGCAAGTCATCTCAGAAATCAAGAAAGACTCTGTATTTAAAAAGATACCTGTCATAGTCTTTACAACCTCTAAGCTCCGTAGCGATATTGAGAAGTGTTATGAGTATGGCGCCAATGCCTATCTATCTAAGCCCGTGGATATCGACAAAATCTTTGAGCTAGTTGAATTGATAGACAAGTTTTGGTTGAGAAACTGCCTTCTTATCAAAAACCCGACCCCAACAGAAGTCATATCATAAGTGTACTAAGTTAATTCAGTAACACGTCTTATCGACCTAAGTGTACTGAGGTACCGCTTAGATTGCGTATCAAAGATACCTTGTTGGTCTAGGACATCAATCCTGACTCGTCCATGTACGTGGACAATCTGAGATTCTCCTATTATTATACCGACTTTATTGATCAGGCCACCTTGATCAAAAAAAGCCAAATCACCTATCTGTGCCTGCGAATGGAACCCGATATCTGCACCTATTTTAGATTGCTCCAAGGCTGTCCTCGGTAAGTTGAGCCCGATCATCTTGTAAATGACCTGAACAAGTCCTTCCCCATCGACACCTAAAATAGACCGTCCTCCATATAAATAGGGGCTATGCAAATAGCGCTTTGCAATATTTATAAGGAGTTTTTGAGAATTTCGGGATTGATCTAGATGTACTATCTGACCGTGATACTGATACAGCCCAAAGGCCAGTCTAACGTTTATGCCGTCACAGTCATATAGATTAGAACCTATGCAGATAGGAAAAGTCGCATTTTCTGAGTTCAATCCCGCCAAATGATCAAGAGCGAAAGATCTCGATTCTACTTTATGTTTGGCCAATTCCTTTTCACGGATGACTCTAAATTGTCTAGGATCAACCCAACCTATTGTACCATCCCAACTACATTTTATCTTGTACCAATTCTTTTTCTTAGAGACGATTTCGATTTGTTCACCGAATAAGACTTGAGACACCATACAAGACTTGTGATCAGCTACTTGCCGCACAGCAGCAATACTGACCTTACATACACCAATATTGCTCAATTTAGGTCTGCCTCCTTTTCTAGTCATCAGCTGTCAAAGTTAGCAATCTAGGCTACTCTGTATATATGTATAGAACCATTAATGTAAGAGACAGATATTGTAAATTTGTGGTATGAATATCAAACAGTTAGGATTATTACTTTGTGTATGCCATTGTCTTATCCTTTCAGCTCAAGACGAGCATTTCTCTCAATTCTATGCGATCCCTATGCATATGAATCCTGCACTAACAGGAGCATATGAAGGTACGTACAGAATGAACCTAGTTTATAGATCTCAATGGGGCAACACTTTCAATACACCATATCGAACCATAGCTGCAGGAGGTGACACCAGGATTCCCGTTAAGATACAAAAGAGATCTACTGGAGACCATATTGGTATAGGACTCTTCTTTATTAATGATGAAGTTTCTGAGTTCCAAGCTTCCGCAAACAAACTTTCTGCTTATGGTGCATACCATAAAAAACTAGGAAAAACCAACACCTCCTTTATTGGAGCTGGGATAAAACTCGGTATAATTCAAAGAAATATAAACTATGGGAATCTGACTTTTCAAGATCAGTTTAACCAAGTGGATGGCTTCGACTTACCTAGTAGCGAACTCTTTCCTCCTAATAATTTCGGAAGAGTAGACATATCTACAGGTATCAATTACTCGATTCAGTTACCTAAGTCGACATACTATCTTGGGGTTGGCTATCACCATATTACCAATCCGACCTTCTCGTTTTTCAATCAGCTAGATCCTCCCCCATCAGATGCAGACGTCTCTCAAGTCTTGGAGTCAAAGCTAAGTGTTCATTTAAGCATAGATAAGAAAATCAATTATGATTGGATACTCCAACCTAGACTTGTCTATCAGACCCAAGGCATACATAATCAAATAGACTTAGGTACTAACCTAGAATATATTTTTGAGACAAGGAATTCTGCAATAGTCTTTGGCTTATGGGCAACCGGAATATCAGACTTGGATGGTTTTCATTTGGAGAATCTTACACCACTTGTTGGTCTACGTCAAAAGCAATTTATACTAGGTCTCTCTTATGATATCCATCTGCGAGATACTTTTGATTCTATTTTCGGCTATAACACATTTGAGCTGTCATTACGTTTTAGTGGTGTTCATGAAAACAGCAATGGCTTTTGTCCAACATTCTAAAACAATCTGCAGTGAAAAATATTTGGTTCTTTCCCATTCTTCTTTTGTCGTTTCTACTTTCGGCTTGCCTAGAAGCGCCTAACAATTATACCCATCTACCTCCAGGCAAATGGAGAGGGATATTGAAACTTACAGATCCAGAACAATCTGAAAATATTGCGCAACTAGGTGAGGACCAAAAGATTAAAGACTACTTTGAGTTACCCTTCAATTTGTTTGTCGAATATCAAGGAGAAGAGATGAAAGTCTATCTTCTGAATGGTCCTGAAAAAATAGAGATAGAACAAGTCCATCTTGGCAGAGATGCCAGCACAGCTAAGGACACTTTGATGATGCGTATGACAGCATTTGACACCTATATGGACGGATTTTATGAAGAGAATACAATAGAGGGTTATTGGGTTGTCAACTACAAGACCGGCTATCGAATTCCTTACATCATAAATTTTGGAGAAGAACATCGATTTACGAAAAATCCTGTAGAGAATACTGCAGACTTTTCAGGAGATTGGAAAATGGTTTTTGATTACGAAAACGATCCTTACACAGGCATCGGCGAATTTTCACAAAACAAGAATCAACTCAATGGCACAATAAGAACCGAAACTGGTGATTATAGGTATCTCCAAGGCAATGCCTATGAGGATAAACTACGACTGAGTGTATTTGATGGCGCCCACGCATTTTTATTTTCTGGGACACTAGATCAAGATACTATCTATGGAGAATTTAGAAGCGGCAAGCATTACAAAACTAAGTGGTATGCCACGAAAGATGTCAGCTTTCAACTAGCCAACCCTAATGAAATGACGGCGGCTACGACACAAGCGCCTATAGACTTCAATTACAAAAATTCTGATGGATCAAATTTTTCACTAAGTAGCCTACCTAGTGACAAATTGACTATTGTCAACATTATGGGCACTTGGTGTCCCAACTGCAAAGATGAAATCAATTACTTAAAGGAGTTAGAGGCTTCAGGCAAATATGACTTATCTATAGTCAGTCTCGCTTTTGAGAGATATAAGAATGAAAGTAAGGCTTTAGAAAAACTTAGCAATTACAAGTCTGCTATGGATATGAATTGGCCAATAGTTTTGGGTGGCTATGCCGATAAGAAAGCTAACTCGGAGCAGCTAGAATTCATAGACAAACTATACTCCTACCCTACTATGTTAGTTCTAGATGGCAACAAAATCATACGACACATACACACAGGGTTTTCTGGGCCAGCTACTTCAAAGTATGCAGCATTTAAGTCAGAAATGAACGACTTGCTTACCACATTAAATAAGGAATTATAATGAAAGCAAAGACCGTACTCATTACAGGGGCTACCTCAGGAATCGGCAAAGCAACAGCCAAGAAGTTTGCCAAAGCTGGTCACAATCTGATCATCACAGGAAGAAGGAAAGAAAAACTGACACAGTACGCAGAGAAGTTAGCTTCAAAATATGTGGTCAAAGTCTTACCATTGGCCTTTGACCTAAGAAGCTTATCTGAGGTAAAAAAAGCCATAAAATCCATAGGTAAGCCATGGAGTAGAGTTGATTTACTCATTAATAATGCGGGCTTGGCTAAGGGCTTTGATCCTATTCATGAAGGACGTATAGAGGATTGGGAATTAATGATAGATACCAATCTAAAAGGCTTGCTCTATATGACACGTATGATCGCACCCAAAATGGTAAAAGCCAAGTCGGGCCACATAATCAATGTAGCCTCTACAGCTGGGAAGGAAGTCTATCCTAACGGCAATGTCTATTGTGCTTCTAAGCACGCCGTCGATGCACTGACAAAGGCTATGCGTATAGATCTACATAAATATGGCATTCGTGTCGGGCAAGTTGCGCCTGGACATGTAGAGTCAACTGAATTTGCTCTTGTGAGATTTGATGGGGATGAAGATAGATCAAAGATCTATGATGACTTTGTACCTACAAATTCTAAAGACATAGCCAATGTTATATATTTCATGGCGAGTCAGCCTTCTCATGTCAATATTCAGGACATCCTAGTAATGGGCACCCAACAAGCAAATAGTCTATTTATAGATCGCTCAGGTAGAAAGTAGTATTATAACTTATCAAAAAAGGCTCGCAAGTCTGTAGCATCTTTAGGTTGCATACGACCTCCCAAAATCAATCGCAGCTCTCGTCTTCTGAGTGCACTCGCGAATAATCGTTTTTCTTCTTCTGTCTCAGGTTTTAATGGAGGAACTTGTTGTGGCTTTCGTGTCTCATCACTTAAGGCGACAAACGTCATATAGGCGTGATTAGACTTCTTCCTATTCTTACCTTTGATATTGGATACATGTACTTCTAGATAAACCTCTACGGAAGTATTAAAAGCTCTCGTGACAGTTGAGGTTAAAGTAATCACATCTCCAACTTTAATGGGTGCAGAAAATGAAATATGATCCACAGAAGCCGTCACCACATGTGCCTCACAATGCTTGCCAGCACAGACACCACCAGCTATATCCATCCATCGCATCAGATTACCTCCCATCAAATTACCCAAAGGGTTGGCATCATTAGGCATAATCATTTCAGTCATAATGGTCCTGCTATGCTCTACACTTTTTTCTTGATTCATATTACTCATTAACTATTTTCAGTTTAAAAACTTGCTTAAGCTTATCCAATAAAATAGGCCTTACTTCACCTATGGTAATCTGTTGACCCATTTCCTTTGACAATGAGGTCACAGATTTATCATTATCTGCAATACCACAGGGAATGATGTTATCAAAATGAGAAAGATCAGAACATATATTGAGACCAAACCCATGCAGACTAACCCATCGACTGAGGTGTACACCTATTGCGCAGATTTTTCTCATTCCCGCCGCATCTCTAATCCAGACCCCAGTATAACCAGTGACACGTACTGGGTCTAGTCCAAAATCTCTGAGAGTTAGGATAATTGCCAGCTCTACATTACTCACATATTTGTGGATATCTCTGTACAACAACTCTAAATCAAAAATGAGATAGCCTGTAATCTGACCAGGTCCATGATAGGTGATATCACCTCCTCTATTGATATCAAATAATTCGAATCCAGCTTCTTGCAAGTGGGATTCAGACTTGATTATATTTTGCCTTTTGGCACTAGTGCCCAGCGTGTAGACAGGTAAATGTTCGCACAGGACAACATGATTTAAGATGGATGACTTACTTTTGTTATAATTTCGTGTGGTGCTTTTCTGACGCTTCAACTGATTATGAAGTGTCATCTGCAGGTCCCATACATCTTGATAGGTGACATTAGATATCTGATGTATCTGTGTATTAATAAAACTTTTAGTGCTTTCTTGTTTCAATTGCATATGATGAAAACAGTAATCCTTTTTCTTTCGATTTTCGGTTTCTCTGGCGTTCTCATTTCACAAAATACTGTTCCAGATTTCACTGTTACTGATTCAGATGGAGTCGAACACTCTCTCTATGAGGATTACTTAGACAAAGGTATCACAGTTGGCATTAAATTGTTTTTTGTCAATTGTCCCCCCTGCAACGTTGATGCTCCGAAAGTGCAGACTCTCTATGAAGAATTAGGTGGAGGCCAAGCAGACGTCCAATTATTCGAACTAACAACTAGTAGTGATAACAATGCAGCAGTCAACGGCTATAAAGCTATGCACGGCCTTACTTTTCCAAGTATTAGTACAGATGGAGGTGCCTCTCAAGTTATCCAACCGTATATAAATGGAGAGTTTGGAGCTTTTTTCGGAACTCCAGGATATTTCGTTATCGCACCAGATGGAACTGCAACCGCAACAGGTGGCGGATCTAGTTCACGTATTCCCAATTTTGATGCAGGTATTAGAGCAACTGGGGCTACAGGAGTAGTAACACAAGAGCCTGATCCAGCGATAATTAATTTAACGATAGAAGATGCTTTTGGGTCTTCCATTCAAGATGTTGAGATTCAGCTGATTTCAGCTTCAAACCCCAATCTGGCTTACGATGTAGATTTAGATAATCAACAGATTGTTATACAAGATTTAAATCAACAGTTTCCAGGGATAAATGATCCAATTCTTAGAATATCCAAGTCTGATGACATCAGAGGCAAACTTACTCCTTTGGATATTTTACTCATCCGAAAACATATATTAGGTCTCATTCCTCTTACGGATGAGGCATTGTTGATGGCTGCAGATACAAATGGAGATGGAAATGTAAATCCTCTAGATATGCTGGTCCTACAAAAGGTGATTTTAGGTGTTTTTAGCGAGTTCCCAATACCAAGTCACCGTTTTATTCCTAATGAATTTCCAATCCAAGTGACGCCTGGTTTGCAAGATATTGAGATAAAGGCTTCAAAAACTGGTGATCTAAACGGTTTTTAGTCTCTTTAACCTTTCAATTCCAAGTATTTCGGCTTTAATATTGATGTTATTGGTATGAAAGCCTAACTTCGCATTAAGATTTTTTGTAATGTATAAGTTACAGATAATCATCCATTCACGAACAGTAGTTAGAATTAAGGCTATAGTTTAATGCTTCGCCCAAGTCTTTGAAAGATTTAACATTTAATTCAGAGACCTGTAGAAGCGTTTTTCCATTAACAGACGTATCTCCTATGGAAACCGACGCTGAGCCCCTATCATTTTAATAACAAACAAGTTTTTCAAAATTTCTATGATGAAAATTTTCACATCTAGTGTATTGGTAGTGTTTATGAGTTTATTCATAACTATTGGCAATCTTTACAGTTTTGGACATAATGATAATTTCTGCTTTGATGCAGATGTAGCGGAAGCTCAGATGGACTTTGAGGCCATGTGTCTTACTGCTCCTTTCATTATGTGTCCATCTACTTATTTGGGTTGTCCGAATGATACTACCAACCCGGCGACAACAGGCCAGGCAACTGCGACACCTGGAGATCCTAACTGTCCTCAACCTTCTCTAACTTTCACTGATGTCATTGTCACCAATACACCGTGCCTGAGAGTGATTCATAGAACATGGGAAGCGGGATATACCGGTGCCGCTAACATAAAACTACATTCATCTTGCCAACAGACACTATTCTTGGAGGATACAACAGCCCCTGTTATATCAAATTGTCCAAGCGATATGAATATTAATCTTCAAAATAACTGTGCAGGCATTGCTACATGGCCTATACCTACTGCGGCTGACGACTGTGGTATACAATCTTTTACAACTACACACTTTAGTGGAACAGGTTTCCCAACTGGAACGACAACTGTAACCTACACAGCGACTGATAATTGTGGATTCCAATCTGTATGTTCATTTAATGTTACAGTATCAGGTTCTTGTTGTACGGGGCCTACGATTACTTGCCCAGGAAACTATGTAGCATGTGGAGGTTCTACAGTACCTAGTGTAACAGGCGTAGCTACCGGCACTAATGCTGACCCAGCATCTTGCGGAGTTGTCAATGTACTATTTACTGACGTAGTTAACTCAACTAGTACTTGTGGTACATCTATAACAAGAACATGGGTCGCAAGTGACGGGACTGCTTCTGCTAGTTGTGTTCAAACAATAAACACTGCAGATAACAACATTCCTGTCATATCTAATTTCCCTTCAGATATGACTTTTACTGGAAATGGAACTAACTGTTCTGTACCTGTAACTTGGTCAGAGCCTACAGCTACAGATAATTGTGGTATAGCTTCTTTTTCTTCAAACTTGCAAAGTGGAAATGTATTCAGTCAAGGTTCTACACTAGTAACATATACAGCAGTAGACAATTGTGGTAATCAAACGACTGCAGCATTTCAAGTGACAGTTAATTGCACACAACCTTGTAACACAAATCCTACTATAAACTGTCCAAGCACATATACAGCTTGTCCAGGATCTGGAGTGCCATCGCTACTAATATCAGGTACAGCTACTGCTACAACTACAGGAGGATGTACGGGTACACCAATTATTACACATACTGATGTAATCAATGGAACAGGAGGCGGAACTTGTGCAGGTTCGCAACAAATCCTAAGAACTTTCACCGCAACAGACCCTAGTAATTCTTCTTTGAGTTCTAGTTGCTCTCAAGCGATAAACTTACTTGATACACAAGCACCTACTATAAGTGGGATGCCTAGCAATATGACAATAAATGGAAATGGTGCAGGTTGTGCAGTACCAGTAACTTGGACAGTACCTACGGCTACTGACAATTGTGGATTGGCTTCATTGACATCCAATTTTTCTCCAGGCAACGTCTTTTCATCTGGCTCTACATTGGTAACATATACAGCAGTTGATAACTGTGGAAATGTTAATACACTTT
The DNA here is from genome assembly GCA_937969415.1 of uncultured Saprospiraceae bacterium. Taxonomy (GTDB): domain Bacteria; phylum Bacteroidota; class Bacteroidia; order Chitinophagales; family Saprospiraceae; genus RFSX01. The sequence goes on from CALBWK010000063.1 coordinate 34,117, forward strand.
CATTTACAATAACCGTAAACTGTATTAACCTTACTTGTAATACACCGCCATCTATCTCTTGTCCTAGTACTTATAGTGCTTGCCCGACAGGTAGTGTTCCAGGGCCGAATGTAACCGGATCTGCAACATCAATAGCAACAGGTGCTAATTGTGGTACTGCAACGATTACTTATAACGATATAATTTCAGGATCAGGATCTTGTGCAGCATCAATGGTTGTACAGAGAACGTGGACAGCAACAGAGCCTAGCTCAGGATTAACTGCCTCATGTGTACAGATGTTGAACCTAGTTGACAATACAAATCCTTTTTTCCAAAATTTCTGTCCTAGTCCAATTACACTCTCAGGAACAGGAGCTAACTGTTCAGCAGTTGCTGTATGGACTGCACCGACTGCTGCTGACAACTGTTCTGCAGTATCGATAAGCAGTACACACAATAGTGGTTCTAGTTTCGGACAAGGATCGACTCTAGTCACTTATACAGCTACAGACAACTGCGGTAATAGCAGCACTTGTGCATTTAATGTAACAATCAATTGTGCTACTTGTAACACCAATCCTGTTATCTCTTGTCCGTCAAGTGTAACAGCCTGTATCGGTTCTAGCTCAAGTCCTAGTTTGACAGGAACAGCAACTGCGAGTGCTGGTGCTCATTGCCCTACACCTTCTGTAACTTTCTCAGATTCGACAATTGGATCTGGTAGTTGTGGAGGATCAGTTATAACTAGAACATGGACAGCCTCATATGCAGGTGTGAATGGATTCTCGGCATCATGTGTACAAAGTATCAACTTAATAGATCAGACAAATCCTGTAATTACAGGATGCCCTTCTAATCTTACAGTTTCTAGTAATACAACACCTGTAACTTGGGTAGCACCAACTGCAACTGATAATTGCAGTGTACCTACTTTAAGTACGACGCATAATTCAGGTTCGACATTCCCTCAAGGAACTACAACTGTTACATATACGGCTAACGATGGCTGTGGTAACATCGCAACATGTTCTTTCAATGTGACGGTCGTGTTACCTCAAGGTGGTTTCGCATCATGTCCTAATGACATAGTTATAGATTGTAATACAACAGGTGGATCAGTTGCGACTTGGTCAACACCTACATACAATGGGGCTTGTAGTTCTTGTGACGGAGGTCAATACATAGCAGGATTCATTTATATGGGTTCATTCAATGGCAGCCAGTACTACTGTTCTCTCAGCCCTGCGACTTTCCCAAGTGCAAAGTCAATTGCATCAAGTCACGGAGGATATCTTGCAGATATCAATTCAGCTGCTGAAAACGCATACTTAGCAAATCAGTTACAAATTAACTCTGCATGGATAGGACTGAATGATTATGAAAATGAAGGCGATTTCACTTGGTGTAGTGGAGCTCCATTTGGCAGCTATACTAACTGGTATCCAGGACAACCAAATAACTATAACGGTAATCAAGATTACGTAGAGATGTTGGCAGATGGAACATGGAATGATCAGTATAATAATTTCTCTCTTGAGTTTATAATGGAAATACCTTGTTCATTCATAACGCAGACACAAGGACCAGCACCTGGATCGCAATTACAAAGTGGTACGTACCCAGTGACATATACTTTACAAGATGCTTGTGGCACATTTGCTACTTGCAACTTTACAGTAACTGTTAATTCTGGACTATCAATTACTTGTCCGGATAACATCCATATCGATGCTACAGATCCTGCAGGTGCAGTTTGTACTTGGAATGAGCCTACAGCACATTCTTGTTGTTCTAACTGTTCTAACACAGGTGGTTCTATCCCAGGATTTATCTATATGGGCAGCCAAAACGGATCACATTATTATTGCTCACTTGCTCCTGCAAGTTGGGCTACAGCTAACCAGAATTGCATAGCCTTAGGCGGCAACCTTGCTGTTATAAATAATGCAAGTGAAAATGCATTCTTAGCCAATGGTCTTCAAGCTAATGCGGCTTGGATAGGTGCAACAGATATGAACAGTGAAGGAAACTTCCAGTGGGTAGATGGATCACCTTTTAGCTATACTAATTGGTATGTCGGTCAACCAAACAATTACAACGGTAATCAAGATCACCTTGAACTACTTAAGAGTGGAGAGTGGAATGATCAATATGGTTCTGTATCTCTAGAATACATTTTGGAAGTTTCCAATTGTATAACGACGACGCAGACTTCAGGTCCTATCTCAGGCACTGTTTGCCCTCCAGGATCACATACAGTTAGTTACACTGTACAAGATGGTTGCGGAAACGTAGAAACTTGTTCATTTAACATTACAGTCACAGCACCAGCACCACCATCTGGTGTACACTGTCCATCAAGTGGAGCATTCTCTCATAACAGCTACATCCAGTCAGTAGGATTTAATACAATCCACAATACTTCGGGTAACAATAATGGCTATGGAGACTTTACTAATCAGTGTACAACTGTAGAAGCAGGTTATGTCTATCCTCTACAATTAACGCCTGGATATGGTAGTGCATCTCCGGTAAAAGTATATTGGACTTGCTGGATAGATTACAACATGGACGGAGACTTTGATGACAACTATGAGTTTGTCGCTTATGGATGTGGAGCGAAGACACTCTCTGGTTCTATCACTATACCATATGCAGTGTGGAATGGTACTACAAGAATGAGATGCATTATGAAAGTAGGTGGCTATGCTACTGACCCTTGTGCACAATACCAATACGGAGAAACAGAAGACTATTGTGTAACAATCACAGGTGCAGACATTATTAGTCAAAAAGGTGAAGATATCGAACTGAGAAACTCTCCTTGGGCAGATGCTTTAGAGTTGAAGCCAACAGTATCTGATGACAACTATGCCAATATCTACCCTAATCCAGTTAATGAGATTATGACTCTAGAACTGGGCAATGTTGATATGCTAAAGTCAGTCGGCATCTATAGCATAGATGGTAGAAAAGTAATGACGCTTAATAATGTGAGTGAAATTAATGAAGTGAATGTATCTGATTTGCAAGGCGGCATATATATGCTGAATGCAACATATGAAGACGGTACAGAAATCACAGAAAGAATTATTGTTCAACATTAATTAGATAGTGAAATAAATAGAAGCCGGTCAGTTAGTTCTGATCGGCTTTTTTTTGTTTAATGGCTATTTATGCAGTTGTAATGCACGCATCTGACCATTATGTATGTTAGGAAATCTTAGGATTTAGCAAGCTAGATTCGCCTATATTTGCCCACTATTCAGACTAAAAATAATGAAGATAACGTACTATGGTCACGCTACTCTTACAGTAGAAACGCCTAATGGAACTATACTCTTTGACCCTTTTATTACAGGAAATCCATTAATAAAAGATAAAGACCTATCAAAATTCAAACCCGACTGCATACTAGTAAGCCATGGACATATGGATCATGTTGCAGATGTGGAAGCAATAGCCAAACAATCAGAGGCATTGGTCATATCAAATTATGAAGTATCTACATGGTTTGGCAGCAAAGGTCTAAAGACACATCCTCTCAATCACGGCGGTAAAAACAAATTTGACGTAGGCACCGTAAAATATGTAAACGCCATACATACAAGTAGTCTACCTGATGGCTCAAATGGTGGTAATCCAGGAGGATTTGTTGTCTGGGATGAAGGCTTCTGTTTCTACTTTGCTGGAGACACAGCCCTTACTATGGATATGAAACTTATTCCGATGACGTGCCCCAAGTTAAATTTTGCCATTCTTCCTATAGGAGACAACTTTACTATGGGCTATGAGGATGCAGCAATTGCAGCTGACTTTATCCAATGTGATAAAATTATTGGCTGCCATTATGATACTTTTGGTTATATAGAAATAGATCACGACAAAGCAAAGGCTGCCTTTGCAGAGAAAGGAAAGGAACTGATATTAATGGAATTAGGACAAACAATAGAATTGTAGTATGGCCAAAATAATATCAATAGCTAATCAAAAAGGTGGCGTAGGAAAAACAACTACAGCCATTAATCTAGCAACTGCAGTGGCTATCTTAGAAAAGAAAGTCTTACTCATAGACGCAGATCCTCAAGCTAATGCCTCTGCAGGTGTAGGTCATCACTCTTCTGAGTTAGAATACAATCTCTATGACTGTTTGATAAATGAAGTTGACGTCAACAAAGCTATAATCGAAACAGAAATAGAAAATCTTGACTTATTGGGCTCGAGTATAGATCTCGTAGGTGCAGAACTCGAACTGGCCAACATTGCCGAGAGAGAATATCAACTAAAAAAGGTGCTCAGTAAAATCAAAAAGGACTACGATTATATTTTTATAGATTGTCAGCCTTCACTAGGTATTATAACTGTCAATTCCTTATGTGCTTCTGATTCTGTTCTTATTCCTGTACAATGTGAAATATTTTCTCTTCAAGGGCTTGGGCAACTAAAAAACACGATCTCATTAGTTGCAGATTCACTCAATCCTAAGTTAGAGATAGAAGGCATTGTCCTTTCAATGTTTGACAAAAGATTAAGACTGGCGAAGATGGTTGTCGAGGAAGTACACGAGATTTTATCAGATAAGATCTTTGATACCGTCATCCATCGTAATTCAAAAATAGGAGAAGCACCAAGTGTAGGCAAACCAGTGTTATTATACGACATCTCAAGCAAAGGCTCTAAAAACTTTCTCAATCTAGCCCATGAATTTATCGAGAAAAATGAGCCTATACCAATGACAACAACTCAAGAAAATTCAAGTGAGTAAAAAAAAGAAAGAACAATTAGGGAAAGGTCTAAGAGCACTATTAACGAAAATAGATAGTTCCGAGACACCTGCTGCAGAAAAGAAAGCCTACGTCAAAGAGCTCTCCAAGTCTGTTGCCGAAATTGACATCACACAGATAGAACCTAATCCTTATCAACCTAGGACGGATTTTATAGAAGAAGAATTGATGGACCTCGTTCAGTCCATCAAGACACTTGGCCTTATACAACCGATCACACTCAGAAAGGTAGGAGAAGCTAAGTATCAAATCATCTCTGGAGAAAGACGATGGAGAGCTTCTAAGTTAGCAGGATTAACTACAATACCAGCTTATCTCAGAACAGCAGATGATCAAGGTATGCTAGAGATGGCACTTGTAGAAAACATACAGCGTAGCGATCTCAATGCACTAGAAGTTGCTCTATCTTACCAACGACTTATCGACGAGTGTAATCTACAACACGAAGAGCTCGCTAAGCGAGTCGGAAAAGAAAGGAGTACTGTAACCAATTATACTAGACTGCTCAAACTCCCTCCCGACTTGCAATCAGGACTTAGGAATAAAAAGATATCTATGGGTCACGCGAGAGCGCTTGTCTCCCTTGATAATCCTATAGATCAACTTTATTACTACAATAAGATCCTTAACGAAAATCTCTCTGTAAGAAATGCAGAGTCTCTAATCAGAAACCATAAGCAAGGAGAAAAAGGAAACGCTTCCTCTGCTAAGCCCAGGATGCATCCTGAAGTGAGAAAGATTCAAGACAGATTATCAAGAAGCCTTGGCATCAAAATAGATATTAGTAGAAATGCCAAGGGAAAAGGAAAGATGGTCTTTCACTTTTCTTCTGATGACGAGTTCAATGATTTGATAGAAGCTATAGAGGATTAAAACAATTTTTTCTTGGTCTTCGTTAAGTTAGATATGCGCTTAGTCTTTATTATTATCATTCTGTCTTTAGCTCAGACTGCTGTAGGTCAGGTAGTGCCTGAAACAGATAAGACTAGTACAATAGAAGGAACGCCAACTGCAACAGTTGATGGGTTAGCTCAAGACAAAGGAAGCCCTTTTGGTTTCTTTAAGATGTTCTCAGGAAACCCTGGAAAAGCCGCCCTCTATTCGGCCCTTGTGCCCAGCGCTGGACAACTCTACAATAAAAATTATTGGAAAGTCCCATTTGTGCTGGCTGCAGAAGGTACTGCCCTTTACCTAATTATAGATAACTCAAGTAATTTTAGGGCTTGGAGACAAGCACACATAGATTTTGATGCAGAAAGAATAACCTCATTTAGAAATGCAACCACAACAAGCCAAGCAAGACTGGCCAGAGACCAATGGCAACAGTGGAGAGACTTCGCCATTATAGGTACCGTAGCTATACACCTTATCCAAATTGCAGATGCATTCATTCACAGACATCTTGTGGAGTTTGATGTCTCAGACGACCTCAGTCTAAATGCTTACACGACTGGCCAATCTATAGGTATGGTCTTAACCTTCTAATAAAAGGCAGTCAGTTCATTACTGAATCTGACCATTGACTACTGTCACAATTTTTGCATCTGGATAAGCCAATTTTACAGCAGTGTTATAATATTTATTGACAGCTGACAGCTCTTCGAAGTTACCGATTAAGTAATGGTAATGATCGTCTTTCTTTATTTCTTCCAATTTGGAGTGCCTCTTGAAGAGAACATCGTCCTTTTCTAATTGAGATGCCGCTGTATATATAATAACTTTATAGACTCCTGCTTCTTCTAATGATTCAGCCGCCATACCAGAGTCAACAGTCGCATCTGGCTCTTCCATCTCACTTTGTGAAGTAATATTTGTTTGCGGGCCTTCAGATTGAATTGGGTTTTCTAACTCCTCAGTATTAATAGATGGTTCTGGCAGTTCTTCATTTTGTTCTACGGGCATTTTTGCCTTAGCCTTAGCTAATGAGTCCATATTCATACTCCCTTCCTCGTCAGACACCATCACTTGTCCTCCAAATTGAATTTCATCTAGCAATGCCTCTGACTGTTCTAACTGCTTGATATGTGCAAGGGTTTTGATTGTAGCAGGAACATCAGCAATGCCGAGTACTTTGAGTTCAGTACGTCTATTGATGCTGTGCTCTCTCTCTGTACATTCTACATTTCCTTTACATTTATTGAGCAACTTATCCTCACCATAACCTCTAGAGACGAGCCTTGTTCTGTCTACTCCGTGATCAACTAAGAAGGTAACAACATTCTCCGCTCTCTCTTGAGACAAGAAAAAATTTCTTTCGTGAGATCCACGGCTATCTGTATGAGACCCTATCTCAACTGTCAAGTCTGGATTATCTGACATCAAGGTTGCTAGGGCTTTGAGACCATCTTCGTCTCTTCTGTCTAACTCCGCACTTCCATACTCATATAAGATATTAGAAATAGGAATGGTTTTCCCTTCATAGATTCTTTCCATCTCTACATTGGCCAACAATACACCCATCTGATTACCTTCACTCAAGTTATCTGATACCCCAGGTTCTACAGATCCTATTCCTTCAAAACACAAAATACAACCTTCAACATCTACAAAAGCTTCCATCCTCTTGCTTAAAAAACCCTCCTTTCTAAGCAAAACAGTATAGTGGTTTCCTTTTATAAGCGCCACCTCAAAGTTTGGCTCAGGGTAATCAACCAAAGCTAATACCTCTTCTTTTTTAGTGTTATTGTAGACTTCTATTCTTGCCCCTTGAATGGCATTAACAGGAATTGTATCTGAATCTCGACTTTCGGCGAGAGTGATTTCAAACATATAACCAGGGGCTCGTTTCATTTCTAATTTGACGAAGAGCTTATCTCCAGCACCTTTTCCTTCATTAGAAACATTTGACAATTTTTCTTCAAACATGTCCTTATAGGTACGCAAGACATATTTGTCTTTGACAGGTACCTCTGCGACAAAGTGTCCTGTCACATCTGAAAAAACTGTCTCTAATAAGTTGTCTTGATTATCAAAGATTTCAACTTGGACCACATTTAGAAAACCTCTATTTCCTGACTGAAAAACATAACCATCTATAGTAAGATTCTGGCCATTCAAGCATAAAGCCACAAAGCCAAAAGCGACTAGACATATCAATTTCTTCATTTTCCGCTACTGTTAGGTTTTTTGTTGTAAAGTCTCGTATTATACCCACTTTTTGACTACTGATGTGTTAAAAAGTCTCTAAAATCTACTAGAAATGAAGATAATTTTCATGGGAACGCCAGAATTTGCTGTCCCGTCTCTTGATATACTCTATCAATCAGGATACAATATCGTCGGTGTTATCACCTCTGTGGACAAATATGGAGGCAGAGGAAGAAAGACTTTACTTGAGTCTTCAGTAAAAAAGTATGCCCAGTCTAAAGGGCTGAAAATACTGCAACCCAATAATCTTAAATCTCCGACATTTCAAAATGAATTAATGTCGTTAGGGGCTGATCTTCAGATAGTTGTGGCTTTCAGGATGCTACCTGAAAGTGTATGGAATATGCCAAAACACGGCACCTATAATCTCCATGGCTCGCTCCTACCCAAATACAGAGGCGCAGCTCCAATAAACTGGGCTATTATCAATGGAGACATTAAAACTGGTGTGACCAGCTTCAAACTGAAGCATAAGATAGACACGGGCAGTGTTCTCTTTCAAAGAGAAATACCTATCTATAAGGATGACACAGCGGGAGACTTGCACGACAGAATGAAGTGGATCGGTGCAGATGTGATACTAGAGACTGTCAGAAGTATCGAATCTGGTAAGGAAGCTTTGTTAGAACAAAACGAAAGTGAGGTATCCCATGCTCCTAAACTCAATAAGGATAACACTAAAATTGATTTGAGCCTACCAGGAAAGAAAATCATTAATCACATAAGAGGCTTATCACCCTATCCAACAGCCTGGCTAGACCTAGATGGAAAGTCCACCCAAATATTGAAGGCCACTTTTATTGAAGAAACTAAAACTGCGAAAGAAGGCACCATCAAAACCGATGGAAAGAAGTATCTTAAAATAGCTTGTCAAGACGGCTACTTAGATATCAAAGAAATCAAGATGAGTGGCAAGAAGAAAATGCCAATTCAGATTTTTCTAAATGGATACGCTTTTGAAAATCCTATCGAAAAAATGTAGGGATAACAATCTCCTTCACCAGCTCCGCCAACTGGGTAAAAAACTTAAACTTAGTTGTGATGTCTGAAGGTTGTAAATCTGCCACTAAAGGAGCTTGGTTGTACATCTCTACGTTATCTACAGAAACTGTAGATACAATCGTAGCGCAAATAAGAGCACAAACAAGTAGATTTTGAATCTTTTTCTTGGTCATGATAGGAGTAAGTTATTCGTTCTAAAGGTAACAACGTTAATATTCCTTTAATAGTTACACAAACTGATACTTTCGACAAAAAAAATCGTCCATCACATTTTGACTACCCTATGGCAATAGGTCTTAAGTAGCCCCGCATCGTGAGATATCATTATGATACTCAGGGATTTATGAGCTACTAAGCTCCTTAATAAGGACGCAATATCGGCTTGGACAGCAAAATCTAGAGCAGAAAATATTTCATCGCAAATAAGCAAATCAACATTCATAAGGAGCGATTTAGCAATAAGCACCCTCTGCCGTTGACCACCGGAGAGCTGCTTAGGGAGACGAGAGAGCAAGGATTTATCCAATTGCACGGCATACATCACTTCTTCGACTCTTGAGACATCATAGGCTATCTTACGGACAAAGAATACATCTTCAAAATGAGCTCTCACAGACCTCTGTGGCGGCATTCTACTTAGTGGGTCTTGCGGTATCAACTGTACCTTCGTAAAATATTGGTGGCGATCTGATTTACTTAATTCCGATATATCTTGGCCTTTATATCTAATATGTCCCGAGTCAGGAGATTCCATACCGGCAAGAAGTCGAGCCAAAGTAGATTTACCCACACCTGATGGCCCTTGGATTCCTAATATCTCCCCTAGATGAAGTTGTAAGTTATAGCCATCGATGATCTTAATCAGCTTATTGGATGAGAACAAGCCTTGCTTGGCATAAGATTTTCTGAGGTTGGATACCTCTAAGATAACTGGACCTGCATCAGTCAGATCAGCAGATAAAGAATCGTTATGTGCTTGAAAATCTGGTTTCTCAATCAATTGACCTTGGTCAAGAAATAGGACTCTATCAGCTAGTTTTTCTATAAGTTGTAGATCATGACTCACTAAGAGTAGCCCGATCTCGTACTTGGAAACAAGACTGATAAGTAGCTGTGATAACTCTTCCTTTAGCTCGCCATCAACAGCGGAAAAAGGTTCGTCTGCGAGTATCAATTGAGGTTTATTAACTAGTGCAAGTGCAATTAATACACGCTGAACCTGACCACCTGAAAGGTTAAATGGGTAGGCATTTATATATTTCATAGGAGGCGTCAAACCGACTGAAGCGAGCAAATTTTCAATCTTAGAAGTATTAGGATTTTCCATTTTTTCCGAAAGAATAGAAGAAACAGTTTGACGAGGATTGAGCAAATCCGAAGACTGCTGAAACACAATGCCTATGTGTTTTTTCCATAGATTTCTACAGTCTTGCATTTCTGTAAGCAGATGCGGCTTATCATCAATGAGCAGTCTGATAATACCAGTTTCCTCAACAGGTTGTTTCTGATGCAATAATCTAGCTATAGCAGAGATTGTCATAGACTTTCCACTGCCAGAAGGGCCTACTAATCCAACAACCTCTCCTGCATCCAGCAAGAGCGAGAGTTCTACTAAAAGCGGCAAGGGTCTTTCTTGTCTAATTAAGCTCAGACTATAAGACTCCAATTCTAGAAGACGTTTTGCCATATGCACTAAGCTAATATATTAAGTCACTGTCTTTAATGGAAAAGAACGAAATTTGCACTGTTCTTAGCAATAAGACTTAATGATTCCTTAATTTTTCCAAGATAAAAAGTCAACCACACCTCATTACCCGTTTATAGGGTAACGTTAATCAACTTACATATGAAGATAATATTCAAAATACTCCTTTGGCTATTGATAGGCTTAATTGTAGCACTAGCTCTAGTACCATTTATATTCAAAGGACAGCTATTATCTGCGATAAAAGACACCCTAAATGAAGAGCTCTACGCAGAAGTGGATTTTGAAGATGTGGACCTTTCACTATTCAAGGCCTTTCCAGCAGTATCATTTGGGATAGATAAGATGTCGGTAAAAGGGGTCGAGCAATTTGCAGGTAAGACACTTTTTACTGCAGATAATATTAGCGTGACTACAGACTTCAAATCATTAATCAAAAGCAAAGAAGGGATAAATGTCAAAAGCATTACTGTAGACAAGCCTCAGATCAATATAATTGTCAATAAAGATGGTAGTAATAACTATGATATCGTAAAAGATAAAACCGATAGCGAATCTAGCGGCGATACATTTGGACAAATTGAGAAATATGAAATTAAGAATGGAGATATCAGCTATGTAGATAACACATCTGGCTTAAAGGCAGTTATCACAGATCTCAACCACCAAGGGAGTGGCAACTTCAAGAATGTAATCTTTGATCTAGAAACAAAAACCCAGATAGGTGCACTATCCTTCACGGCTCAAGGCATACCTTACCTGAACAAGGCACGAGTTGACTCTAAGTTAGACCTAGGTGTAGATTTAGATAAAGGCCAATATGTGCTCAAAGAAAACAATATCAACCTTAATGACTTGGAAATGGCGCTAACGGGTAAGGTCCAAGAACAGTCAGGTGGATACAATATGGACGTGGCGGTCTCTGCACCTAATAACTCGGTCAGTTCAATCCTCTCTCTAGTGCCCAGTGCATACAAAGGAGAATTTCAAGACATAAGTTCTACCGGTAATTCATTTCTTGAGGGGACGATAAAGGGTCTCTACACGAACAACCCGATAAACTATCCTAAAATAAATCTAAAAGCAAATATTGATAATGGTACAATAAAATATCCCAACCTACCACTCCCGATAAAAGACATCAATCTAGATGTAGTTATCGCCTCTGCACAATCCAACTGGAGTGATCTAACTATTGACCTAAGTCAACTTACCTTTCTTATCAATGAAGATAGAGTGTCCGGTCAAATGAAAATCAGCAATGCCTTTGATAATCCTAATGTCGCAGGTCTTATGAATGGATCTCTTAATCTACCCAACCTTGCAAAAGCCTTCCCTATCAAAGATATGTCCCTTAATGAAGGCGACCTTAAGATCAACATGACTGTGAATGCAAACTCAAATGATATTCTCAATAAAAACTATAGAGCAATGGAGTTGTCTGGAGATATCAAAGCTGACAACATAGATCTTCAATATGCTCAGTGGCCACTCCAAATAAAAGAAAGTACGGCCAAGCTTAACCCTCAGCAAATATCGAGTTCTGTTGTAGATATGAAAGTTGGTAATTCAGACTTTAATGGCACGGTCAATATTGAAGACCCACTAGCTTTTATACAAGACTCTACTATCTCAGTACAGACACAGATAGACTTAACCTCAAATAATCTTGACGTTGACGAACTTATGTCATTAAGCGAAAAGACGAGCACTTCTGAATCAACTACTGAATCAGCAGTCCCCAACCTATACAATGCCTATAATGTAGCAGGGTCCTACAAAGCAAAAAAAGTGAAGTACGAGAGTTATGACTTGAGTCAACTAAGTACAGTATTCACTTATGGTGATGATGCCATAGACCTTTCAAAAACAAACATAATTCTTGATAAATCCAAAATGAAGATTAGGGGTCAAGCCACTAATATTATGGACTACGTCACACTGAATGAAAAAATAAAAGGGAAATTCTTTTTTGAAGCTGACAAACTCAATCTAGATGACTACCTCAGCGAAGAAGAAGGAACTACAGCTGAGTCAGGAGTATTTGTTGTTGACAAGAATATGGAATTGACTATCTACCCAGAAGTTGGTCAGCTAACTTATGGCCAATACATACTTAATGATCTCGAAGGAAAAATAGAATTAGTAGATGGTATTGCACAACTCAAAGAAGGTACGACGAAGACTCTTGGAGGAAGGATAAACATAGACGGCGTATACGATACCTCAGATCCAAGTCAACCTGCATTTGATTTACGTTATAAATTAGATCAGTTATCGTATCAAAAATTATTTGAAATATCAGAATCCTTCAAGAAACTAGCACCAATAGCTCAATATATAGATGGAGCTTTCAATTCCACGATGGTAATGGCTGGCCCCCTCACTAAAGATATGTTGCCCGACCTTACCAAAGTAACTGCATCAGGCTTTCTAGAAACTCTACAAGGCAACATACAAGGCTTTGAACCAGTAGAGAGGATTGGCAATGCTATCGGTGTGGAAAAACTAAAATCCTGGACTCTAAAAGGGACCAAGAATTGGTTTGATGTTCATGATGGCTTTGTAATTCTAAAACCGCATGATCACCAGATAGACGATATGATCTTTACTGTTGCAGGTAATCATGGGATAGATCAGACATTGGACTATACGATTAATGCAAAGATCCCAAGAGACAAACTAAGAAAAGATAAACTAGGAAAGAACCTAGAATTTGGAATGGACTATCTTGAAAAGGAAGCCACCTCACGTGGTATAAATATTGATCTCGGTGAAATGATTTATCTGGATATCTTCTTGACTGGCACACTCAAGTCTCCGAAAATTAAAGTTATACCTGTTGGCTCAGGTGGCAAGACGCTTAATGAAGTTGTCAAAGATGAAATCACAAAACAAATTGATGTATTAAAAGATACCGTAAGAACAGAACTTGAGAACAAGACAGAGATTCTAAAAGACACCGTCACTAAAGTAATCGTCAGCAAAACTGATACAATTAAAAAGCAAGCAGAAGAGAGGGTGAAGGTAGAAGTGGACAAACAAAAAGACAAGCTTAAAGACGCCTTCAAAGACAAACTAGACACAACTGTCACCAAGGTGCTTACAGATTCTTTAGAAGGAAAAGTTCTCGACAGAGCTAAGGATGTACTGGGTGAAGACTCTAAAGAGACGGTAGATGACCTAAAGGACAAAATTAAAGATTGGAATCCATTTAAAAAGAAGAAGGGCGGCAATTGAGAATAGGTAAAGCCATAAAATGGGTTGGTATTCTATTAGTCTTAGGCCTAATTATAGCTGCCTACCTTGTGTATCCAAAACTTGAAATAGTAACTGGGTATTCCTCAAAGAAAGCCTGCTCTTGTCTCTTTGTTGGAAAGCATTCTGTAGAGCAGATAGAATCTTATGATCTAGAAGCCTTTCCATTATCTCTTGCAAGTCTTAATATAGACCCAAATAAACATGAAGTAACTGCCTCTGTTCTAGGTCTCCAAAAGAAAACTGCCAAACTGCGTAAAGGCCTTGGCTGCGCCTTGATACAAGGAGAGGATGACTTTCACATAGAAAGAGTATCAGCCACAGACGGTAAGCCTCTAAGCACTAACAATACCTATCCCCCCTTACAAAAACATTCCAAATCAATAGACAGAGCCTTTGACCGTTATGGAGAATGGGAGCAAAAAACTTTTGCAATGGTCATCATAAAGGACGGCCAAGTTGTAGAAGAAAGATATCAAGCTGGATATACTGCCGACACAAAACTCCTCGGCTGGTCGATGACTAAAAGTGTAGCTAATCTTGTGGTAGGTGCAATGATTAAAGAAGGGCGGCTTACGCTTGACAAAGACCTTCTCTACCCTGCTTGGGAAAATGACCAGAGATCTAAGGTAAATCTTGCCCACCTCCTCAAAATGAATTCAGGACTCGAATGGACTGAGCAATATGGCAGTGTCAGTGACATCACTCAAGGGCTATTTCTAGAAGAAGATTTCATCTCTTATGTCAGATCTAAACCAGCAGAAGCTCATCCAGGAAAGGAGTGGGAATATGCATCAGGTACAACGAATCTCATAAGCGGAATTATAAGGAGGCAGTTTGAATCCTATCAAGATTACCTAGATTATCCTCACAACAAAATATTCAAAACCTTAGAGTTAGATAATCCTGTGATAGAAACAGATGAAGCAGGACACTACATCTACTCATCATTCATGTGGGCTACTGCAAGAGACTGGGGAAAACTAGGCCAACTCTATCTTAACAAAGGCAACTGGAAAGGCAAACAACTTATAGACACCAGTTATATAGAATGGTCAGTAGAACCTCACTCAGCCAGCACTGGATATGGTGCACATATTTGGCTCAACACTGAACAATCCGAATACCCCTCTGCTCCTTCTTCTATGTACTGGTTTAGCGGTTATGAAGGGCAGTACGTTTTTATTATTCCTGATTACGAGCTTATAGTTGTAAGGCTAGGGCTGAGCAAAGGACCACCTTTCGATATGAATGCTGTTCTGGCCGACATTATCAAAAACTATAAATAAAATACACCTAGAGATTGTAGCAACCTTCTCCAGGCTCTCCAATCAAGTATTTTAAACCAATTGTACCCCAAATTGGATTTCGAGAGATAATATCATTTTTGAACCCAGCGGAACGTCTTGAGATACTATACGTAATTTCTATCTTTTTAAGAAGTTGCAACTTTACACCAATATGACCTTCCCACTGGAACTTCCTCATTTCAGAAAAGCTTATAAAATGTCCAGCACTTCTCGAGTATAGCCCATTGAGATGAGCATCATACAACACCGCCCTTACTGAAGCCCCTCCTGTTATAGACAAGCCAATACTCTCGTTATTGACGACTGCTAGACTAGGATTATTAGTGTCCGTGTATCCCATATTATCGACGTGCTTCTCCACATTCATCACCTTACCTATGTCTAAGCCTACACCAATATTGGTGTAATATCCAAGATTTAATTCTGGCCTCACTTGAAAAAGAATTTTTCTAAGCGGCTGAAAGATCACAGCCTCACCAGATAAAGAATACATAAATAAAGGAAGTGCTCGAGGAATGACTTGTCCTGTAGGATAATCTTTACTTTCATCTCTATCCCATACCACTGCTTCTGGTCTTCCATTCTTAAACCAGTTGTCTATTCCTTGTGCTAGACCAAAACTGGCAAACCCAAAAGTAAAAGAACTATTAACAGCAAGATTGTACTCGTAAGCGGAGTGCGCTAGACGTTTCTTTCCTTCTATCCTTCGTGTACTTCTGAAGCCAGTAAATGAAGAGAAGGGCCTATCCAAACTAAAATCGTAACCGGCATTTACTGCTTGGATATAAGTGCTGTCTACATCGTTGATATAAGAAGGAGAAAACCCGTTGGCTATAAAGACAAAATTATGAGAAGTTCTATCTTTAATAAAGCCACTGCGCTCTATCAACTTATCAATTAAGAACCCATCAATTTTTCTGCGTACCCAAGGCAATCCTAAATAATTATGATCTGCCCAAGCGCCATATATACCTATCCTAAAAGCCGTAGTATAATTACGATCAGCTACTTCACTCGTATCTCTTAGTCCATCAGCAAAACTATCGGAATCTAAGGTCAATTCAATTCCTGTTAAGTTCTCCTCTTGAGAAAACAATGAATCCGCACTAATCCCGAAAATCAATAATGCTATAATAAAGTTAGTCATCAAGATATTTTGGTACATATAATTATTTCTTTGTGCCGTCCCACATTAGAAAAGCCTTGAGAAAACTCTCAAGATCTCCACCGAGCACCGCATCCGTATTTCTATTCTCGTGATTGGTCCTATGGTCTTTGACTCTCCTATCATCAAGAACATAAGAACGTATCTGAGAGCCCCATTCATTTTTCATTTTACCTGCTTCGGTAACACTTTTGGCAGCTTTTCTTTCTTCTAGTGCCTTCTGATAGAGCCTGGACTTCAACATATCAATGGCTTTCTCACGATTCATATGTTGTGATCGCTCAGCTTGACACTCCACTACAATACCAGAAGGTGCATGACGTACTCTTACCGCTGACTCTGTTTTGTTGACGTGCTGACCTCCTGCTCCACTCGCTCTAAATGTATCCCAGTCTAGATCAGCAGGATTAACTTCTATCTCAATCCTATCATCGACAACTGGATGAACAAATACAGAAGCAAATGAAGTCATTCTCTTCCCTTGCGCATTGAAAGGGCTTACTCTTACTAGTCTGTGCACGCCATTCTCACCCTTAAGCATTCCATACGCATAACTACCACTGATTTCCATTTCTACAGACTTGACACCTGCCACATCTCCGTGCACACGATTGAGTTCATTGACTTTGTGGCCCGCTTTCTCTCCATACATCAAGTACATACGATAGAGCATCTCAGCCCAATCACAAGCCTCGGTACCACCCGCACCTGCATTGATTTCTAAGAGACAAGAAAGCTCATCTCCTTCTTGATCTAGAGTGGATCTAAATTCTGTATCTTCTAGAACGGCAATAGACTTAGCGTATTGCTTGTCGACTTCTTCTTCAGTGCTCTCTCCTTCTTTGAGAAATTCGTGAAGAATATCGAGTTCTTCTACTTCATCTTTGGCTTTATTGTAACTGCTCACCCACATCTTATGAATTTTTAATTCAGACATAAGTGCCTTGGCAGTTTTTTGATCTGACCAAAAATTGGGGTCAGCGGATTGCTGCTCTTTATCTTCTATTTCATTAAGTCGGTTATCGACGTCAAAGATAGCTCCTTAACGACTCCAAACGACTCTTCAGATTCTTTAATTGATCTGTTGTCATTTTAGTCCTCGGTTTTGAGGTGGCTTATTTATTATTTATGGTTTCCAATTCGATGTGAAAAATCAAATCAGACTTCGCAGGGATGACAGGATTCCCTGATTCTCCATAGGCTAGGTTATAAGGTATTTCGAGAAACACTTTGGACCCTTGATTGATATGTGGAAGACCTTGATCCCATCCTTGGATGACCATACCCTCTCCTATAGTAAATGTAAATGGTCGTCCCGCTTTATAGCTGTTATCGAAATTTGTTCCATCCTTAAGTAGTCCATAATATTGAACACCTACAGCATCGCCTCTCACGGGTAGTGCTCCAGTACCTTCTTCTATAACTGTGATTTTAAGACCATTGTCAAGTGTCTTAGTTTTAGCGCTCATCTTACCTGCCATATAATCAGCAAATAAAGGTTCTATCTCTTGCTTAGCGGCTTCCTCTTTAAATTTGAATGCTGCCCTCTTCTTGACTTGTTCTTCTTGGATTCTTGCTTTGTAAGCTGCCTCGTCTTCGATTTGATGGACTTTGATAACATACTCTATGTGCGGATTCTTCTTGTAATCAGGAGGCAGTGTCGGGATAGAGTCCACTGGAACTATTACTGTCGCACTATCTCCTGGACTCATCAAATTTATCATTGCTAGCATAGGGTTTCGCTTTGCATTTGCATCTAGGACCTCAGGTACTTTTACAGAAGGTACATTTTCGGGATTTCTAGAGTCATCTAGAATCTCTCCTTCAGGAGTCACTAGTTGAAAATCTAAGGAAACAATCTGGCCTGCCGTAGGCTTAGCTCCAGTGTTCTGAGTATGTAATGTATACTTGTACCCATTAGGTAAAGTTTCCGAAGAGCCTGGGGTATCCTTACAACTGAATAATAGAAATGCGATAAGCGCAGTAAGTAGATATCTCATAATATTGAATTAAGACCGCGAAGGTACAAAGATGTTAAGACAAGGGTCTAGTTAGAGTACCGGAACCTTTTTTTCAACGTATTTAGGTAGAACTGCCTTAAATCTGTCTATGATGTCTTGGAGTTTGGCATATGCTGCACCCCCAGAAGCATTCTTATGTCCCCCACCATTAAAGTGATTGCGACAGATTTCCTGTACTGAAATATCACCTTTAGATCTCAGTGATAGCTTCACTATGGTGGGTTGTTCTCTGATAAAGGCTGCAATTTTGATTCCTCTTAGCATTAAAAGGTAATTCACTACACCTTCTGTATCACCGCGCTTGATATCAAAGTCAATATAGTCTTGCTTGGTTAGCGCTATGATGCCTGCACCATATTCTGGAACTAACTCCATTCGGTTAGCCAAGCAGTGGCCTAATAAGCGCATCTGCTTTTCAGTAATAGTATTGAAGATTTTATCCTGTAGTCCATAATCATCGACACCTCTTTCTTTAAGTGCTGCTGCTACTTTATAGGTCTCTGGTCTCGTATTATACTTAAATGAACCTGTGTCCGTTATCAGCCCTGTAAATAATGCGTCGCCAATATTTGCATCTAATTTTTCCATCTCACCAAGCTGGTGGATAAATGTGTGTATAAGTTCACAAGTGGAGCTGGCTTCTGTATCCGAGAGCACATAATCAGCAAATGGCTCTGGATCTAAATGATGGTCTATAAGAATCTTCTTAGCTTTGGATTGGAGGACGGCTGGGCCCATTTTATCTACTCTATCCAGTGCATTAAAGTCCAAACAACAGATTATATCAGCCTTATCAATCTCATCAAATGAACGAGATTGCTCATTATCAAAGACTATACAGTCATCAATACCTCTCAGATAGTGAAAGGTCGCTGGATATTCACTGGGCAGAATGATCTTAACAACATGTCCAAACTTCTCAAGAAAATGTCTGAGACCTAGAGACGAACCTATGGCATCACCATCAGGGTTTCTATGCGTAAGGATAACTATACCTTTAGGATAGGCTAGCAACTCCTTAAGTTCTATAATATCGGCAGTCGTCAAATTCACATGGCAAAAATGAACATTTAAGTGCCAGAATCAAAATATATTAACAGAGCAAGGCAAGCTAATCGCCATTTTTATACTTTTGCGCCCTAAACAAAAAAGATAATACAATGGCTGGGAACATAACCTTTACGATGATTAAGCCAGATGCTGTCAAAAATGGACACATCGGCGCTATTCTTAACCACATTACCTCTGCTGGTTATAATATCGTGGCTATGAAATACACTAAGCTTAGTAAGGAAAAAGCTGGAGAATTCTATGCAGTACACAAAGAAAGACCCTTCTATGGAGAGCTAGTAGACTTTATGTCTTCTGGACCTATCGTAGCAGCTGTACTTTCTAAGGATAATGCAGTCGAGGACTTCAGAACCTTAATAGGCTCTACTAACCCTGCAGAAGCAGCAGAAGGAACAGTAAGAAAACTCTACGCAACGAGTATAGGAGAAAATGCAGTGCACGGATCTGACAGTGATGAAAATGCCCAAATAGAGGCCAACTTTCACTTCGCTGCTACAGAAATGTTCTAAGTAAAAGAGAAAGCAATACTTAAAATTAGATGAGGCTCTTTCGTTAAGAAAGGGCCTTTTTTTATTTGAGCTAACGTCTAAAAAGAGATATACGTTATACCTCTCCCGCCATACTCTTCTTCGGGATGCCACATCTTGTTAATATCCTTGTACTCCTTAGCTTTTTGCCACAAGGTCCTCTGGAGCACTCCTGAGCCTTTACCGTGGAGAACCTTAAGATGATTTATAGAATTGGACATCAAAGCTGCATCCAGAAATTCTTCTATAGCATCTAGAGCTTCGGCCTTTGTATATCCACGTATATCCAGCTCTGTATCTGGCTTGCCTCCGCCAGTAAGGGCATCCAGGTTTATAGATTTTGGTTTGATCTCAATAGGTTGGTTAGCCAATACAAGAGCACTTCTCGGCACCTCAAATTCCATTATCCCTATCTCCAGTCGTACCTTCTTATCGTCCATCGCGACAACCTTTCCAGGTTCTCCTCCTTTCTTCAATTTGACAAACTGGCCAATCTTTAGGTCTGTGACTTTCTCCGCTTCTACCTTAAATACTTCGTCGCTAATCTCTGCCATTACTTTGCTTGACTCAGCTCTTTCTTTTTTCAATCTCTTGGCAGCGGCTTGGGCCTCCTCCAGCTTGCGCTCTTTCTTGAGATCTTTGATAAGATCTTGCAATTCTTTTTCATATTTAGAAAGTTGAACTTGACCTTTCTCACGAGCTTCTAGCTTAATTTTCTTTCTCTTGATCTCAAGACTATCCTTCATAGAGTCGTAGTTCTTAATCAACTTCTCCAATCTATGTCTCTCATCAAAGGCTTCAAGTAATTGCTCTTCTAACACCTGTTTTTCATGTTGCAGATCTATAAGCAATCGATCCACGGTCTTACTGTCTTTTCCTGCCTTGTTCTTAGCGTACTCTAGTGTCTTCTTGGGGAGGCCAATTTTGTCTGCAATCTCAAAGGCAAACGAACTTCCCGGCTGACCTACTTTAAGCCGGTAAGTAGGGCTCAGTTCATCCTTATCAAACAGCATAGCGCCATTGACTATACTTTTAGATTTATAAGCATAGTTTTTTATGTTAGAGTAATGGGTGGTTATGAGGCCAAAACACTTCTTTCGTACCAGTTGATCGAGAACAGCCTCTGCTATCGCCCCACCCATTTTGGGATCGGAACCACTCCCAAACTCATCCATCAGTATCATTGTCTTTCCTCCAGCACTTTCCATAAACTCCTTCATATGTATAAGTCTAGAGCTATATGTACTCAAGTCACCTTCTAGAGACTGCTGATCTCCGATATCGATCATCATCTTATTGAACAATGTAAACTTGGAATCAGAATGTACGGGTACCAACATCCCAGATTGCAGCATTAACTGATTGAGTCCCATTGACTTAAGTGTAACAGACTTACCTCCGGCATTAGGGCCACTGATAACAAGGATTCTTTTCTTCTCATCTAATCTTAACTCAAATGGGATCGTCTTCTTCTTAGCCTCTTGATTGAGAATAAATAAGAGTGGATGGTATACTTCCTTAACATGAAAAGATTGATCCTCGGAAATATTGGGCCTCTCTCCTTTGTAACTCAAAGAAAACTTGGCCTTAGCCCTTATCAGATCATAGCGTGTTAAGATTCTTTGCCAAAGGAGAAAATCATCTAAATAAGGTCTCAAGTAATTGCCGAGCTCCTTTAGAATCTTATATATCTCGTGACGCTTTCTGGCTTCCAATTCAAAGAGATCATTATTCAGATCGATTACACCATCTGGCTCTATAAAGACGGTCCTACCAGTAGAAGATTCGTCATGTATTATCCCTCTTATCTTTCGCTTATTCTCTGCACTTACACTCAGAACTCTACGACTATTCTTAAAGCTCTCTACATTATCCGTGAGTAACCCAGCTTGCTTGTACTTGGTAGCTAGAGACTTAAATACTGACTCTAACTCTCTTTCTTTAGAACTGATTGAGCTAAATATCTTTTTGAGATCAGGAGATGCCGTCGGCTTTACCTTACCCTCCTCGTCAAATATGGTATCAAAACGCTTAAGTAGATCAGCTTCTATTTCAATTTGTTCAGAGATAGTTGTGAGGAGCGGAAATTGGGCTCTATTCTCTTTATTGGCAAAGAAACGTTGTAGCTCCGCAATCAACTGAGCGAGATTGTATATACGCATATAAGCCTCCTCCTCCAGAACGATATCGACTGTCCGCAGAAGTCTCAGGTCATTAAGGACGGATTCATATCTGTGTAATGGTACTTCGGTAAAGAGTTCTATGGACTTCCTGTATTCAACTACCTCATCTAACAGGTTTTCAATTTTGCCCTTATTATGAAAGATTCGCATAGATAATACTAGCTCAGCTGCTGGCCTTCCCATACAATAGGTAGATAAGCGCTCAAGTATCTTATCAAACTCTAGTTTCTCGTAGATATCAGAGGGATATAAAAACATAGCACAAATATAAGTTGGCGTCCAATAGGAGGTATGAAGAATAGCAATGCAAAGAAAAAGAGCGATACTAAAGGAAAATGAACAATAACTGAATGGGAAAGGTTTTGTCTAACTTTGAAGTAAGGAAAGCTTATGGCAGGTAATAGTTTTGGTCAGATATTCAGGATAACAACCTTTGGGGAGTCACATGGACCAGGGATAGGTGTCGTCATAGATGGGTGTCCAGCAGGTCTGACGATAGATAAGGACTTCATACAGAACGAACTAGATAGAAGAAGACCGGGACAATCAGCAATAGTTACTCAGCGTGCAGAATTGGATACCTATAAGATCTTATCTGGTGCCTTTGAGGGCAAGACAACAGGCACCCCTCTAACCTTCTACATCGAAAATACCAATCAGAAATCAAAAGACTATAGCCATATCAAGGATAATTACAGGCCTTCTCACGCAGATATGACTTATGATAAGAAGTATGGTAATAGAGATTATCGAGGTGGTGGTCGCTCATCCGCTAGGGAAACAGCAGCTCGGGTGGTCGCTGGAGCGGTGGCTAAGCTACTGCTTCGAGAGGTTAACATTTCTATCAGAGCAGGTGTCACGCAAGTTGGTCACATTGTGCTGGATCAAGCCGCCCAAACGATAGACTGGTCGCAAGTAGAACATAATATTGTAAGATGCCCCAATGCCACACTTGCTAAGCAAATGGAGGCACATATAGCAGAGACAAAAAAGAAAGGTGATACCGTAGGCGGGCAAATTAGTTGTCTCATTGAAGGATGTCCTGTAGGTCTAGGTGAGCCTGTATTTGACAAGTTGCACGCCGATCTAGGCAAAGCTATGCTGAGTATAAATGCAGTAAAAGGTTTTGCTTATGGCAGTGGTTTTGGAGCCGTATCACAGTATGGATCAGAACATAATGACTTATGGACAGAAGAAGGAAATGAACTAATCACTAAAACAAACAACTCTGGAGGTATCCAGGGAGGCCTCAGCAATGGGATGCCTATCTATTTTGATGTGGCCTTCAAACCTGTAGCGACGATTATGAGAGATCAAGAATCTGTAGACAACAAGGGGCAAGTGTCTGTTGTGTCAGGCAAAGGAAGACATGATCCTTGTGTAGTGCCTAGAGCGGTGCCTATAGTAGAGGCGATGGCAGCACTTGTCCTCTGCGATCACTATCTAAGAAGTAGGATAGGCAGGATCGATCAAATGCTGTAGAGCACTAGTTATTTTTTTTGAGCTTAGCTATATCTTCTGACAAGGCCTCTTTGAAATCTGTGAGACTACCAAATTCTTTTCGATAGTTAAGACCTACACCATACTTAGAACCATCATCACCTAGAGAGTTTTTATCCCACTTACCGTAGGCCTTTAATTTCAATCGTCTATCTTCTGTCAGATAGAAACCTATGTTGAAATCGTGCACAACATAATTAGGTACAGTAGAAGCATTCACTTCATTGTTGATATAGCTGGTTCCGTAATCTAGCTCCCACCTATCATTCTGAAAACGCGGTTTGAGGTGAACCTCTATTTCGTCCGGAATGATCGAAGTATTGGTTGTCGGTTGTCCTGGTTGACCAGGTATTTCTTGACCGAACTGTGAGGTCTTGCCAAAAGTCAAATCAAAATCAATTCCTGAAACAAAACCATTCTCAGACAAAGCTTCTTGCAAGAAGCCAGATAGAATATGAGACAACTGATTAGAAATCATTTCACTCAAGGTATTATATCCTGTACTCGCCAAGCCACTCGCAGAGCCCACGGCATTCCCAAAAGATGATGATGGCAAAAAACTACCAAACATAATCAAACCAGCCACTTGCTCATTTAGATCAGCCTCATTGGTCTTGAGTATCCGCATCTTACTATCTGCTAAATTTTTAAGATTACCTTGAAGCTCAGGAAATGCAATATCAAAATCTACAGTAGGCTTATAGAGAGTGCCTGTCAGATTCATCATCAAATCTACATCCGTACGTTGTCTTGCTTCACTTTGATCTTGTGGTCTATTTAAGTATTCTGCTAAGAATACATTGGTCGGAGCTTTGAGCTTTTCGTAATTGGCTTTCAGGTTGATATTAGCATTAATAGGGTCACCAGTCCAAGTTATTTGCCCTCCTTTCTCAACTGTAAATGGCTTGGATATAACGCCTCCAAAATAGGTAAAGAGATACTCTCCTCTGTCTAAAACATACTCCCCAAAAATATTAAAGTCTCCCTCTCTAGAAATTACAACTCGCATATTGCCATCACCGTGGCCAGTCATAATATCATTGATGTTTTCATTGAATATGACATTAATCTCTGCTTCAGGCGTTATACTCAGATTCATACGAACATCTACACCTTCTAAGGTCGGAATCTCGAAAGAACTTGTATCACTCTTGAAATCAAAAACTGTATTTCTATCGACAACTTTTATTAAACTCTGATCATAATCTTCAGAAACAGATCCAACAGGAATATTAACTACAGTTCCTAATCCAGAGGATGCTTCTACTACTATATCTGTACTAGAAAATGGCCCAGAAAAATCAACAACAATCTCCCCTATCCCTTGGCCATAATACGAGGGGTTATCTTCCTTTTCGGTGTCCAAGGCAAGAAATCTTGGTGAACTCATCTGCAAGTCCGAGGTAAAATCCGTAAACAAACTGTGATTCAATTTTCCTACTATGCTTGCCTCATTACGGTATTTATCATAGAGTTTGCCACCAGTCAGATCAATGACCTTATCTGTAACAATAAATTTTTCTTCTCCAAAATACAGTTCCGCCCCGAGATAATCGATAGTTGTAGTACCTCCAGTAACTAGACCTACCCCATCAAGTTTTATATCATCAATAGTACCAGACAATACTGCATCTACATCTGCCCCGCCACCTGTATTAGAAATACCATCATCAATAATAAATTCGAATGTATTCATTGCCAGGTTCCTTGCTGTTATTACTCCTGATATATCCTTTGTTTGTTTCTTATACTGAAAATCCTTAACGTGCAGCAAAAGACCATCATAAGCTCTATTAAGTTTCAAATCAACTTTTACATCCTGTCCATCATCTTCGGCACTTAAGGTGAGGGCGCCGTAATCAACATCATTAAGATAAAACTCTGGGAGGTTAACCTTGACTATAGTTGGTGAAGCATCAAATATATTTTCTTTGAGAAGAACCACATTCCCTTCACCTGTAAAGTCAATTTTATCGTAATCTATCAGCGTATTTATCAATTCAAAATCAAACTTATCTAGGTCGACAAGGATTCCTTTCTCATTAACATCACTGATAATTATAGATCTATAATTATCGCGAATGACAAAGCCATTGATATCAATAGTTTTATTTCCTATAACAACTTCATTAGCAGGACTGACGATCCATCTACTACTTAGCATATCGATATAGCCATCTGCAATCCTGGCCACTATCTCATCGTCACGGGGATATGCCTGCACTACAATATCTATTTTCTCCAAAGAATCTAATACTTCATCAGAAGCTACCCTTAGTTCAAGTTGATCACCATTAGCTCGAAGACGCATAGCCAGTGGGCTAAAAGCTGTCTTGCCTATTTTAAGATCATTTACCTGCAAATTAAAGAATGACTTCTTATAGACTTCGTCTAGCCCTAGCAGCATATTCCCAACCTGGATGTTATCATACTCTCCCTTATCCAATGACAATTCGAGCTTGTACGTCTCAGTTTCTGTGTTCACCTTACCATCAGCAGTGAGGCCTTGAATACTAGCTGAGGATAGATTGGCTAATTCTAAGAAATTCTGAGAATCCTTGATCTCAAACTTAAATTCGAAATCTTGTTGAGGTATGGACATATTAGAACGACGAATAGACAGTTTTTTTGACCATTCTGGATGAGACTTAACCATATGTCTCTTAAAAGCTTCTGGCAAGTGCTGGAAATCAAATTGACCACCAATAGATCCAGATATAACATCAGAAGTTACTTGGACATTTCGTCTATTATTTATTTCAGGTGAGGAAGTTGCGAAGAGATTATTTATTTCATAAGGCTTTCCCTTAAAATTAAAAGCTAGATGATTTACCGTACTTTCTCCAATAAGGTCAGAACTTTTGGTGCCTTTGAGAACAAGTTCAATGTCACCTTCTATATCACTAAAATCCTTACTAAGATTTAACGCCAATAAATCTATGTTGTCAATTTGAGCCTTAAAGTCAGAATCTATATTTTTTGTCTCAGGGTCGATAAAAATAACTCCATCAAAATCTAACTTCGCATTAGGATCTGAAGACGTCAACTTACCGTTGAATCTATTCTGCTCAAAGACTCCATTGAGATCAATACCAGAATATGTATAGCCTTTAAAATCAAAAGATTGTAACTCGGCACTCAAATCTGTCAACAAACTTTGACTAGTCAATCCACGACCGTCACGTATTTCTGCTTGAAACGTGGCCATACCAAGGTCTTGATTTCCTGTCCAACTCCTCAAATCAAAATTCTCTAAGGCCATCTCACCAGAGTATTCGGCATTATCCATACCCTTTTTGATATCTAATCTTGTATCCAAAATAATTTTCCCTAAAGGCGAATCAAGAGTACCATAGACTACAAAGTCCTTAAAGAAACCATCTATATCTCCAGAAAAAACTATAGGATCTAGTTTATAAAATTGCTCTGGTGGATTAAAGTCAGGAATGATCAACTTCAGATTAGCTAGACTAGTTTGAAACTTCTCTACATTCAGATTCACAAGAGCTGACTCAGATCTTGTGAGTGCATAAGTACTCAAGGTCCCTTTCATTGTAATCAAATCTGATAACGACAGCGTCAATCCGTCCGTATCCAAATTATCTATCGTACCTAGAACTGAACCCGACAATCTCAACCACTTATTTTTATTTTTATTAATAAATGGAGATCCAGCAAGTTCTGGAAAGAAATATAGCAAGTCTTGAAAAGCCAGCTTTGTATCTTGTAAATCTGCCTCAATCTCTATCAACTGAGCAAATTTCTTAAATGAATTCAAATCTTCGTAACTAAAAGTAAGTTGATCACCCAATCTACTTCTATCGGTATGTAAAGCAAAGTTGTCGAGGTGGACTAGCTCATTGTTGACTAAAAGCTTATCTACATTGAGGCTATTAAGTTCAAATCCATTAGCCTCTTTTAAATTCAAAGACTTAATTGAAGACTCTATTGTCATAGGGGTCTTATAGACAGTTTCAGTTGCTTTAATATTAAAATCTGAAACCTCTAGATGATTGACATCAAATCCAGCTACTTTCTTGTTAGGAGCTTTCCTCCAATTATCAAGCTTAAATTGGCCATTGCTGATCTCTACATTATACAGTTTCAAATAGAATGGATCACTTTCCGCTTTAGTAATCTTTTCTTCTCTTTGGGAATCCGTATTGTCAACTTTTTCTGAGTTTACGTTTACCACTTTGTTTTCAAGAATAGCAATAGGGTTTGAGAGCATTAATTCCCTGAATACAAACCGCCTACTATTCAAATCCAGAGTATCTATCACTAGAGTTCCTTCTTTTAGCGAAAGATCCAAGAAGTCGCCCTTAGCTTTATCCTGTTTAGAAATAAGAACATTATCGAAATAGATTTTTTCCAGACTCAGTTGAAAAGATTTGCCTTGACTGGTAGATTCTGCAGGCGCACCTTGAAACTTAGACAAAACCTTTTCAAAACCAGAAAGAGATTCATTTTCTCCCGTCTTAAGTATTAAGCGTGCATCCACTAGGAATACCTCATTGAGCGAAATAGAGTTGTTGATCAGGCTTGTCACATTCTCTCTCAACGTACTGGAGAATCTCCCTATATAAGCTAGGGTATCACTATGGTCATCTGGGTTAGACAGATAAACATCTTCTAGAAACAATCCTTTGAATATTGAAAAATCTACTTCACCGACCTCAGCTTTAGCTTGTGTCTTTTCAGAAATGGAATTTGCAGCTTTATCCACCAGCCAGTTTTGTACCGGCTTGATATGCAAGAGTAGTGGAATTAAGATAATGATACAGAGCAAAATAAAGAGTGTCCACATCAAGAGTCTGAGTCCTGATCTGCTTTTCTTTTTAGTTGCGGTCACCTTCTTTTCTTCTTGCATCTGCTGTCTGTCGTCTACCCTGTTATGGGCACACATAAATTACTACTCCTATAACACCAAAATTGGTCAAATAGAGCACTCGAGGTTGATCCTTAATTAATGTTTAACTGGGGATTGCAATTGCGCCCACAAGGTACGTGTTTCCACAGCTTCTTTCACGTCATGAACTCTTAAAATATCAGCACCATTCATCAATGCGGCCATATGTAAAGCGGTAGTCCCATTTAGTGCTCCCTTAGGGTCTGTAGAAAGGGTCTTGTAGACCATAGATTTGCGACTAATACCGACCATTATAGGTCTTTCTAAGACATCAAAAGCGCCTAATTTCCTCAACATTTCAAAATTTTGGGTGGTCGTCTTCGCAAATCCAAAACCTGGGTCAATAATAACTTGATCAATACCCTTAGATTTAAGCTTATAGATCTTCATTATCAGGTCATCTATTACTTCAAAAACTACATCGCTATAATCTGTTTGAGTCAGCATATCAGCTGGTGTACCTCTCATATGCATCAAGACATAAGGGCAGCCCTTGTCAGATACAGCTTCTAAAATGGAGGCATCTTGACTAAACCCCGTTATATCATTGACTATAAATGGGCCTATATCAGACAAGGCATTGACAACCGAGCCGTGAAAGCAATCTATACTCAAGACAGCATCGGGAAGTGACTTAACAATCTCCGTGATTACTGGCTGCAAGGACTCTAATTGTTGCTCTGCTGATACCAAATGAGCACCTGGTCTAGATGAAAAAGCACCGACATCGATTATATCGGCTCCTTCATCCAGCATCAGTTGGACTTGCTTCATTGCAGAATCAAGCAGCAAGTATTGCCCTCCGTCATAGAAGGAGTCATTAGTTATGTTCAGAATACCCATTATCAGAGGCTGACTATAGTCAAGCAGAGTATTACCTACTTTGAGTGTACACACGTTCATTGTCCAATTTTAACATATAATTAGCCAAAGTTGTGATTTCTAGTCTAGTAATTGGTGTAAGTGAATATTTGATTTAATTTTGAAAACCTTTAGTATACAAGCCGAAAACCCTCCTAGTGTCTTCAACAGAAAAATTTCTTATTAACGCTGGTATAGTCATTTGCTCACTCATAGGAGTGTACTATATGATAAATTCAAATGCCAACAATGCTACCCCTGCACACGAAGATGTAAGTGAAAGTGGGTATGAGTTATTAGAGAAATTTGGTTTTAACGTAAGTGATAACTCTTTTGAGAGACATAGTCTAGGATTTAATCAAAACCTAGGAGACCTTCTATTATGGCAAGGGATATCTTGGGATTCGATAATCAAATTAGACAAGATATCCTCTGACATCTACAGTATAAGGAATTTCAGGGCTAAAAAGCCCTTCACCTTGATACGAAAGGATAGCTGTATGGCCCCACATTGTGTGGTCTATGAGCCTGACAATTATCATTATGTCAAGTACTTTCTGGATGATCAAGTTCGGGTAGAAATAGTCAACAAGGATATAGAACAAAAAATAGAAACTGCCTCTGGAGAGATTTCTTCTTCACTATGGCTGGCTATGAAGGAAGCAGGCATCCAAGGATCTATTATCGACAAGATGGAAGATGCCTTAGCATCTAGTGTTGACTTTTACCACACTCAGAAAGGAGACCAATTCAAGCTGATATTTGAGAGAAACTATGTAGACGGCAAGCCCGCTGGTTATGGCGAAGTAATATCTGCGGCTTACAAGAACGATTATGGGGAGCATTTTGCCGTATTTTATGAAAACGAGAAGTATGCAGGATTCTACGATCTGGAAGGACGACCGACTAAATCAACTTTCTTAAGGGCCCCGCTTAAGTATTCTCGAATTTCTTCCCGTTTTAACAGACGAAGATTTCACCCAATAAAGAAAAGAACTATACCACATCTAGGGACAGATTACGCTGCACCTATTGGTACCCCAATCTATTCTGTAGCTGACGGAGTTGTTGAAACTGCAGGCTATTCTAAAAACAATGGAAAGTATGTCAAGATAAGACACAATGACATTATCAAGACACAGTACCTACATATGCACAGGTTTGCTCCCGGCATAAAGAAAGGGACACGCGTCAAGCAAGGTCAAGTTATAGGCCAAGTAGGTCAGACAGGCTTAGCGACTGGGCCCCACGTATGCTTTAGATTTTGGAAACATGGAAAACAGGTTAACCATCTCCGAGAAAACTTCCCTCCTAAAGATCCTTTGCCTGAGTCACAACTAGAAGATTTCTTTATGCACAGAGATTCTATGTTGCTAGATCTTAACAAGGTAGCCTACCCAGGTGAGGACCTCAATAGTGAAGACAATACGTAATACTACAGGTTATCGCCCTTTATCAAGAGTAAACCCAAAGGTAGATCCCTTCCCCACTGTACTACGAAGTGTTATTTTTTGATTATGCGCTTCTAGAATGTGTTTGACAATAGCAAGGCCGAGTCCGGAACCATCAATTTTTCTAGACCTACTTCTATCCGCACGATAGAATCTATCAAAGACACGTTTTTGATCTGATTCATCAATCCCAACACCGTCATCAGATATTTCGATTAAAATCTTTTTGTGCAAGTCATAGAAGCTTATTTTCATTCTACCTGATTCCTTACCATACTTAATCGAATTAGAAATGAGATTATTAAACACTTGTCTGATCTGATTTTTATCACCTAGAACTATGAAGGATGTATCTGCGCCAGCTTTATATCCTAGATTGATCTTTTTTTCAGAAGCCTTTAACTCTAGATCAGAGATAACTTCATCAGTTAGTTCTTTCAGATTAAAGGATGTATGCAGCTTATCATAGTCCTCAGCTTCTAATTCATTTATCATTTCTAAATCCTCGACAATATCTTGTAGGCGCTCGACATTTTGTATAGCCCTAGTGACGTACTTTTTGTTAATCTTTTCATCATAAAGGCCTCCTTCTAACAAAGTATAGAGGTAGCCTTGTATCGTGAACAAAGGTGTCTTAAGCTCATGAGAAACATCTCCAAGATAGCGTTGTCTATAGGCTTCCATCGACTTTAATGAAGTGAGTTCTTCCTGTGTCTGATTAGTCCACTCCTCCACTTTCTGATTGATAGATTGAAAACTAGAAGACTTACTAATACCTCCAGTATCCTTAAGCGAATCCTTAGATCCGCTAATTATTTTATATATCAACTTAATTTTTCTAAAGAAATAGCGCTCTACCAAAAAGACAACAATGGCATAACTAAAAGCTAGAGAAACGAAAGACAATAGAGTTAATTTCCAAAGCGGAACATCCTTAATCTCTTCGTAAAACAAAGCTACGAAGGTCAACACCTGACCTAAACACACAGCTAAAGAAATATAAACTGAAATCTGCCTTATTGTAAGATTCTTGTACATAACTCAAAGTCAAAAGACAAATTTATAGCCAACACCTTTTAGGGTCTTTATATAGTGACTGCCAATCTTTTCTCTCAGCTTTCTGACGTGCACATCGATAGTTCTATCACCAACGACAACCTCATTTCCCCACACCTTGGAGAGAATTGCCTCACGCTTAAATACCTTACCTGGCCTAGACGTTAAGAGTCTCAATAATTCGAACTCTTTCTTTGTTAAATCTAATTTTGTACTTCCGACTGTTACTGTAAAAGAGTCAGAATCAATTTCTAAATCCCCAAAAGCCATTGCATTTTCAACCTCCTCATTATGCCGTTTTGATCGACGAAGCAAAGCCTTTATACGACTTTTAAGGACACTTGGTTTAATAGGCTTAGCGATAAAATCATCACCACCAGCATCAAGCGCAGTCACTTGTGTAAAAGACTCGCCACGAGCGGTCAGAAAAGCGATCAGTATTTCATCAAATTCTTTTTGTGACCTGATTTTATTGCAGAGTTCTATTCCATCCATCTCAGGCATCATAATATCTAATAAAATAAGATCTGGTCTGAAAGAGATCATCTTTTGATACCCAAGAACCCCATTTGATGCAGACCCAAGCACATACCCTTCTTTCTCCAGGTTGTAAGTTAGCAACTCGACTATATCAATATCGTCCTCAACTATTAAGATTCTTTTTCTATTCAAGATTATTTCTTTGCTAGGTAATAAAAGAGCAAATGGTCAGTCATTTCTTCTTATCTGTTTTTTTAATCTTATCCTTCTCAGTTTCTTTTACTCTAACAGCAACTGAGTCCTCGACAGTCTTATGGAACGACATATACCTTTTAGTATCATTTTGCATAAGTACCAAATCTTGTTCTACTGAAACCATATCCACAGCATGTATTTCTGAAATCTGACCCTTATAAAGTTTCATAAGGCTATCCTTTAATTCTGGACCTAAGTCCTTTACCGCAGACTCAGCATAATAGAGATCTACCACAACGTCAACCAATTTCTTTTCATCATTTATCAATTCGACCTTCTGAGGAGCGCAGGCAATGACTATTATACAGAGGATGATAAGATTCTTCACAGTTGTCTAACGAGTTTGGGGAAATAAAAGTTGGCCATTTTAGTGTTATGATCTCCCACTTGAGACCAATTTAGAGCAGATGATTCAAAATGAACTATACCACATGTAGGGACATTCTCAAGAAATGCATTTCCGAGTTTGTTTGAAAAATAGGTAATAGTTGGATTATGACTAAAAAAGGCTGGCATTGTTACGGCTTCTTCAAGATTATTGATGAGATACATCCAATCCGACTCATGTCCAAAGTAGAGATCAGATTCCTTTGTTATCTCTATCTTAAATTCCTTGCTGAAGTACTTAGCTGTGCGATAGGCTCGCTTGGCAGGAGAAGACAGCAATCTATCTGGTACAATTCCTTTCTGCCTACAATATCGAGCCATAAAAGGACCATCACTTTTGCCCCTAGGATTAAGTGGTCTATCCTTATCCTCTAACTCAGGATGGGCCCAAGAAGACTTAGCATGGCGAACAAATATGAAGGACTTAGGCATACATCACTGGGCTTAATTTTATAATAATATATTTAAATAGTGGTGTATTGCGGAAAAGTACATAGAAATATCTATTTTAGGTAGGTTAAATACTATCAAAACACAAGACTTGGCCAACACTCCTAGAAATAGAAAAATTCTACTCAAAGAAGTCCTCTCCGATATAGATTCCGAGGAACTCAAAAATTTCATCCAATACTATGCAAAGAAAGACAATGGCTTTGAGTTAGCGCTTAAGTCACATTTCATTTCTAGAATACAAGTCAGTGATCAAGATTCTAAATACAAGCGTATACTAGGGGAAATCATCAAACCCAAGTCAAGCTCTAACAACAAGATAGGTCAGACTAATAGGAAAATAATAGGTTTAATTCTAACTGACTTTACAAATCAGATGGCTGATCTCCTAAGTAAAGAAAACTACACTGAGGCATTCTATATTATCAAAAACTCACTTGATAAGATTGCTTATGCACAGACACAGTTTGACCTGAATGGGAAAACCATAGAAGAAGCAAGATTGGCTTTCATCTCTGGCTTAGAAGTTATTTTGAGACAAGAGATAGCGCCTGCCTTCAGAGCCACCGTGGAAGGAGATCTTCTTGAGTTGGTATTTAAGTCATACTATCTACCCAAAGAAAAAAACATTATTTCATCTATGAATGACAGCAATGTTTTTACTTCTAAAGACAAGAAAAAACTAATCACTTCATTACTCGATAAGCGTGATAAAATAGAAGACCCTACACATCTAGTGACGATACTCCTATCATTAGCCCACCCCTTTGAAAACCTTATCAAACTTGTACAGAAAGAGTTCAAAGCACTTACTATTTATCAAGCTTTAGTCAGATTGATCAATAAAGGCAAGCTAGATATTCCAGAATATATCTTAGAGCGAGAGAGCCTGGAATTGGACTACAATAAAGAAGTAATACAACTGCTTCTACTTGACAAGAAGAAGGATTTCAAGACTTTAACTAAGAAGCTGCCATCGATAACGTCAGATACATTTACACCACTTGTTATACAACAGATAGTAGATGGGTTATCGGAAGAATACCTGAGTATAGAAATAGAAAAACTACAGTTATGGATAGCACAACTCAGCATAGGACATCAGTGCAAACTCTATGCAAAAGGCAAGTTCTATAATAAACTTGTCAATGTCCTCAAAACTCAAAATGATATCGAATGGCTCAAGGCTTATGATAGATTCCTTCTAGATAGAGGCAAAGAAAAAGAAGTGAAGGAGCTATGCTTGCATATAGTGCAATCATTCATGGAAAATCATTTAGGCAAACAAGCAAGAGTATTCCTTGATAAATTTGATGCGAGACTGATCATGCTAGGAGAACAGACTATGCTATTTGAAATCAAAGAAATATTGATGGAAAACTTTGGCCACCGAAATACCTTCACGATATTCTAAACATCGACCAATGATGAAGCCAGCTTGTATTTTTGATATGGACGGCGTCCTAGTCGATACTGCGGACTACCATTTTGAGACCTGGAGAAGGTTAGCCGAAAAACTAGGTTTTGTATTGGGTGACAATATGAGAGAACAACTCAAAGGCATCTCTCGCATGGCTTCACTGGCCATAGTTTTGGAATATGGTGGTATAAAAGTGAGTGAAAATGAACAGAAAAAACTGGCAGACCTCAAAAACAAGTGGTACATAGAGAGCCTAGATGAAGTCAGTCACAAGGTTGTTTTACCTGGTGTAATTAACTTTTTACATAGCTTAAGGGAGATGGGGGTAGAATGTGCAGTAGGATCTGCAAGCAGAAACGCAGCAATAACACTTAAATCCTTAGAGTTAGATGACTTATTTGTGTCTATAGTTGATGGCAATGATGTAATCCATACGAAGCCCAATCCCGAAGTCTTCAAAAATGCAGCTAGAGATCTGCAGTATAAAGAGTCTGATTGTATTGTCTTTGAAGACAGTCAAAAAGGCGTCAAAGCTGCAAAAGAAGGTGGTTTCAATTGTGTCGGAATTGGTGACAAAAACTCTCTAAAGGCGGCAGATATTGTCATTTCAGGCCTAGAAGCTGCAAATTATAGTCATATAGTATCCAAAATGAAAGGATAATAAAGGTTATCAACATCATCAAATTTGAACTAGGAAGTAAGTTAACGTACTTTTAAAGTCGATCAAGAACAATCTAACCCATTCTATAAATCGTTAGATTTTTGGTACAAAGAAGTTTGAGGAAGTTTTAAAGGACGAAATGGCAAGAATCAGTTACACCCTACTCTTTTGTGTATTATACTTAGGGCAAGTATGTGCACAAACAGAGCTCGTATTAGAAAGAGTCGAAGGGCTTAGTTCTAATGACAGAATAGAAGAAATCGAAGTACATAAGAATAGTGTATGGATAGCCAGTAAGGACGGCATATTCACCTTCGACAATGACAACAGCACCCTATCACAGATTATCGATCATGGCAATGCTATGGCTGTTAAGGTCTCTAACAATGGTAGTATATTTTCAGCTTACAATGATAAAACTCTCTTCTACAACGAAGACAACTTAATTGATATAGAGACAAACTTTAAGCGATTCAAGGGTGATGATTTTGAGTTTGCAGACCTTGAAGTATATAAAAACGAATTGTGGGTGGGATCATCCAAAGGTCTTTTCATCTTCGACCTGAGAACAAAAAAACTTAAGAAACACTATACAACTGATAACAGTAACCTCAGATCCAATCAGATAAACTTCGTCATTTACTCAAGAAACAATAACAGTTTATGGGTAGGAACAGATGATGGAGCCCTTGAAATTACTGAAAGAACTAAAAAGTGGAAGACGGAATATAAAGGTCATAAAATGATTGCCGCCACTGAAAACAAGGACGGTTTGTGGCTTTTATCTGATCTCGAACTATATCTAATGATTAAAGGGCGAGAACATCCACAAGGTCTTAAAAGAGGCTTATATCAAGGACAAGTCAACGATTTGGCTCTCGACAGACAGAATAATCTATACGTGGCCTCTGACATATTAACAAGATTCAATCCTTATGAGGATAAGCTAGACAAGTATGGTGAAAACCTTGGTCTAGCCGCAAGTAAGTGTCTCGCCTTGGCTTGTGATAATGCGGGCGCTTTATGGTTGGGAACCGCAGATGCTGGACTATATAGGATATACTCTGACTCCATCGATCTTACAGATTTGCGAGTCAGTATGTTTTTAGAAAGCCCAATTTCTTGCCCCGGCGAAGCAGATGCTATGATTAACGTTAGCGTATCCGGAGGTACTGCGCCTTACAAATATCTATGGGAAAGAGCCAGACTAAAGGGTCAAAGTAAACCCCAAAATCTTAAGTCAGGCACTTACAAGGTAACGGTCGTAGATGATATGGGGACAAAAGGTTATTCTACCATAACTGTATCTGATCCGAAAACTATCTCTAACAGAGTTGTCATGACAAAACCGGTAACAGGTGCTTCCAGAAATAATGGTTATGCTGTCATCAGCCCTAAAGGAGGAACTCCGCCCTATGACATAAAGTGGGAAAATGGCGAAGAAGGACTAGAAGCCAAAAAATTGGCTTTAGGCTCCAATGCGCTTGTTATCACAGATGCCAATGGTTGCTCTGCAGCGGCGGCAGTAGAAATCACCAAGCCCAAAATACTTCCTGACCTCAATATTGCTACTCTTAAAGTCGGCCAGACTCTACGTATCAACAAGTTATACTTTGAGGCAGACAGTAGTACAATGTCTAATGAGTCATTCGATGTACTAGAAGAAGTCTTTGATTTTATGGATCAAAATAAAAATGTTGCCATCGAGATAGGAGGACACACTAATGATATTCCTCCAGACGAATATTGCGATAAACTCTCTACCACTAGAGCTAAAACGGTAGCTGACTTTCTCTACACCAAAGGAATCCTATCAGATAGGATAACCTTTAAGGGATATGGAAAACGTAAGCCAATAGCCTCTAATGAAAGTGCTTCAGGAAGGAGAAAAAACCAGAGAGTGGAGATCAAGATTCTACGACTAGAAGAAGGTTAAGTACTTACTTTCTAAGTCTTTTATTTACTTACGCTTATACACCAAGCATTATCTATCATTGATGATTAATGCTAGTAGTACAGCTTAAACTTTATTGGCATTGTCTTCAAGACGTCCACTTTCTCTCCATTTATAGTGCCCGATTCCCATTCCGGCATATTAGAGAATAATCTCTCGCATTCTCTTTTAAAATCATCACACACACCCTGAACAACTTCTATACTACTTACCGATCCATCTGCTTTGATTACAAATTGTGTAATAGCTATTCCTTCAATTCCATATTTGACCGCATTTGGAGGATACCTCAGGTTCGCATAAATATAATTCAGTAAGGCCTTTTCAGAACAATCGTTTCTGCTCTCAGATAATTCAACAGATTTACACTTCTTTAGATAAGGCATCTGACTTTGCAAACTGGGATCAATACCTGTATTTTTTAAGTCCAAATTTGTTTGTTGGACAACTTCACCGTTTCGATAAACGCCTTCATTGATAATATTTTAAGGGTGTCATATTCAATAAATCCACCTTCTTTGATATTCTTTACATACGAGGATTCTGACTCTAGTCTTCCTTTTTCATCATAGACCAACCACATTCCCCTTGAGACCATTTACGTATTCTCCCTCAGAGGACAAGAGACCTGTACTCCGATGATATTCTTTCCAATGACCGTGAGATGCATTGTTTTGATAAAACCCTTTGGATAGCAAATTACCGTTCTCGGACCATTTGGTTGCTTCTCCAGACTTAACCAGCAACTTTGTTGATTGATATCTGATCTCAGAAGTGATTTGTTTGGATTCAGGATAAAAAGTTCTTACAATATATTGTCCAGAACTACTCTTGGTGATTAAATAATGATACCAAGCTTTGACTAAAGTTTCATTTGGATCAAGCAAATAAGTCAGATAGTTCTGAATGTACACTTTCGAATGATAACTGTACTTACTAGAATTAGTTAAGGCTTTCATACTACACGACAAAGTCATAAGCACAACTATTGCTGTAAAGGTCAAAAATGATTGCTTCATAGATTTGTGAAATTGTGTAATAACGAAAATTGTTCTACATTCTAAAGGTAGGACGAATGACAGTTATTTGGATGTAAAATTCAGTTATTACCTACCACAATTAGTAAAAATGTTAAAAGTCGTTAATCCTTTCAAGACCTTGATAGGCCGTCAATTTTAACATTTGACGACACTTTCTTCTTCATAAACCGCATTTTTCGTTATTTAAATTGCTGACTTCTACATATTGAAGCCGTTTGTTCTGCGTATTATGGCATTTATTACATATTATAATTTTTGATTTAGTATATTGGTCACAATTGCTAACTAAAAACACTTTAAATGAATAAGTTACTTGTTGAATTTGTAGGTACATTTTTCTTTGTACTGACTATTGTCTGTGTGGTCAATGGAATTGCGGCTGACAACTATATGGCACCTGTGGCGATAGGATCAGCTCTGATGATTATGGTCTATGCTGGTGGTCATATCTCTGGTGGACACTATAATCCAGCTGTTACGATAGGCTGCCTATTGAGAGGAAAAATATCAGGTGGAGAAGTGCCTGGCTATATTATCGCCCAGGTTCTAGGAGCTATCCTTGCTGCTGTTATCGGTGCTGCTGTCTTAGGCAAAGGTGTCATAATGGGCGGAGGTGATATGCCAGGAAATATGGCTGCTGCATTTACTGCAGAGCTACTTGGAACTTTTGCACTTGTTTGGGTTGTACTTCAGACGGCGACAACTGCTTCTACTGCAGGTAATTCTTACTACGGTCTAGCTATCGGCTTTACTGTAGTTGTGATGGCATATGCATTAGGTGGATTTGGTACTGGAGGTTGCTTCAATCCTGCAATTGCTATCGGCGCTGCTATGAATGGCCTTGCTGGCTGGGGAACTGCTGGATTAGCAATTGTCGCTGATGTAATAGGCGGAGTCCTCGCTGCTGTTGTATTCAAAGCTGCATATACTAGCCAAGGTGCTGATGACTAATTAAGAACTATCGAACCAATATGATATTACCCAAGGTCTCTTAGAGGTCTTGGGTTTTTTTATTACATAGACCTCCGATACTTTCCACCCACCTGAAACAGCGCATTGGTAATCTGACCTAAAGTACAGGTCTTAGCGACTTCCATTAGTGCTTCAAAAAGGTTACCATTCTTAACGGCTACACTTTGCAGATCAGATAGATTTTGTAGCGTCTGCTGTTCGCTAAGTTTGTGGATATCTTCTAGATTTTTAATCTGCAACTTCTTCTCTTCTTCAGTCGCTCTGATGACTTCATCAGGTATAACCGTCGGTGAGCCTTTAGAAGACAAGAAAGTATTGACCCCGATAATCGGGTACTCGCCTGTATGCTTGAGAGTTTCGTAATAGAGCGACTCCTCTTGGATCTTGCTCCGTTGGTACATCGTCTCCATCGCTCCTAGTACACCTCCCCTCTCTGTAATTCTATCAAACTCTGTCAAGACCGCTTGCTCAACCAGATCTGTCAACTCCTCTATTATAAAGGATCCCTGTAACGGGTTCTCGTTCTTAGCTAAGCCTAGCTCGT
Source organism: uncultured Saprospiraceae bacterium (assembly GCA_937969415.1). GTDB lineage: Bacteria > Bacteroidota > Bacteroidia > Chitinophagales > Saprospiraceae > RFSX01. The sequence continues at coordinate 74,212 of CALBWK010000063.1, forward strand.
GATTAATGATCATCTGAATAGCTAC
>CALBWK010000064.1 GCA_937969415.1 uncultured Saprospiraceae bacterium
GTCTCAGTAGTTACAGAATTGACCTCCTGATAAGACGCTGTATAGTTTTCGTCGTTGCTAGATCCTGAGCCTCCTGTCCATACATAGGAGTCAAATACTGCTGGAACAGTAACTGTTACGTCTGGATCGTTAGGACAAAAATCTATGTCATTTAATGAGATAGATGGAATGACAATTTCTGAAACAACTATTTGCTCAGTAACCGAACAATCTTGCGGCGTAGTTGCTGTGACTGTGTAAGTTCCTGGCTGAGTAGCGGTGTAAGTATTTGTGTTGTTGGCTACTACATTGCCATCTAACATCCAAATTATTATAGTAGCATTGGTTGTTGCTTCAAGTACAACATTATCTCCTTCGCAAAATGACTCTGTTGGATTAACCGATAGAGTCGGGAAGTCAATTAATGTTACTTCAACCGCTGCTGAAGATTCACACTGAATATCATTAATAGCTGTCAATTCATAGTTGCCGCTTTCTGTTACTGTTATTGAACTATCGTTTTCTCCGCTAATAGGCGTTCCATTTCTTGTCCATTGGTAGACGACACCCATTTCTGATGGAGTGCTGAGTACAACAGTTTCATCTTCACAAGCTTCTACTGAGGTTGCACCTAATTCTATAACAGGTGCATCTCTGAATTCTAAATTGAAGTCAATGACCGTCGCACAATCAATAGCATTATAGGCAACAAAGCTATAATCTCCTGACTGAGAAAATTCTTGTGTCAAGTCAGTTGCTCCTGGTATAGGGTTGCCATTTGGATCCCACCACTCAAATCTTACACCATCACTATTAGCTTCTAAAGGCACACTAATACCTGCACATATGCCTGATGGTAGATTGTCAATTGTGGCCGTTGCTTCTGCAAAGAATTGAACCTCTTGACTTACTGAGGATTGGCAACCAGCATTATTCATTACAGTAGCGGTGTAAATACCTGCTTCGATTACAGTTATCATATTACCGGACTCACCTACGATAACATCGCCTCCACGATCCCATATTACTTCAGAATTAGTATCTGAAGTTAATTCAAGATCTACAGGTGTACCTTCACATTCTTCTATATCTGGATTTAATTCTAACACAGGTGCCGAAACTGTAGTAACTGTAATAGAAGCAGATGCTTCACATTGTTGACCTTCGGCTGCAATTGCTTCATAAGTTCCGGCTTCTGAAATATCTAAGGTCACTCCATTTTCTCCTATTATCAGTTCACCATCAAGGTACCAATTGACAACATTAACAGATGATTGTAGAGTCAGCATTTCGGTAGTTCCTTCACAAAACTCTAGCGTAGCCGGTAATGAAATCATAGGTGCTTCTACAAACTCCACATTTGCAGACACTGTAGTTGAGCAATTATTGCTATCTGTTGCTGTGACCTCGACTGTACCCATCATTCCGACAAGCATTTCATCGATATCAAGGCTACCTAGAGGATTGTCGATTGGGCCTCCATTAACTGACCACTCATATGTATATAGGCCATCTTGTCCTGCCTCCAATACATCAGTCTGTCCTTGGCAGATAGATTGATCATCTAAACTAATTAGTGGAGCTTCAAATATTTCTACAACAACCTGTGCTCTTGCTTCACACTGTGTGCCTGAGCCTGCTACGATTTCATAAGTACCCGATTGTGTAGCCACAATGGATGGATCTGTTTCACCCATTATCTCATCACCATCAAATAACCATATTACTGATCCTGTAGAGGCGGCACCCATTATGACACTATCATCATTATCGCAAAAATCTAAAGTAGCGTCAGGTAAGCTAACAGTTGGCGTATCAAGAAAATCAACTCGTGTTGATACCACAGTTTCGCAACCAGCAGAATTTATTGCTGTGAGTGTATATATATCTGTGGTATTAACCTCAAGTGGAACAATATCATCAGACCCCATACCTAAAACTGCACCACTTTGATCTGTCCAAGTATATTCAAACTGTCCTGTACCCATTCCAACAATTGGAACCAACTCTCCTTCACAAGCTTCTTGATCTTCTGGAAGTGACACAGCTGGTGCATCCAAAAATGTTACGGTTGTTGTAGACTCTGAGGAACACATTAATCCCTCTCCAGCAATAACTCGATAGTCTCCTGAGGTTGTAATCTCTAGAGTCGTATCAGTTTCCCCCATTATTTCTTCACCGTCTAGATACCATTTTACTGAAGTCACATTGGTTGCATCGGCGGTCAACATTGCTGTTTCTCCTGTACAGAATTCTAAGTTGGATTCTAGGGAAACAATTGGAGCAACAAGAACTTCTACACTAACTGTATCAGAAGTTGTACATCCTGCTGAATTTGTTGCAGTCACAAAATATCTTCCGCTTACAGTTGCTGTATAACTACCTAACATTCCAGATTGGATTTCACCAATGCCTTCTTGGATCCAAACATATTCGAAATCTCCATCAGGACCTGCATTAAGAGGGACCGCATCTGGTTCACAAGCAGATTCTAGTTCTGGTAAGGAAATATTAGGTGCCTCTAAAAATGATACAGTTGTAATAGACTCAGAAGAACATTGAAGTCCTTCCCCTGCAACAACTCGATATTCGCCAGGCATTGTTACTGTCAGCTCTGTATCTGTTTCTCCTATGATCTCGTTACCTTCAAAATACCATTTGACAACAGTTACATTAACTGCATCAGTAGTAATAGTACCAATCTCTCCTTCGCAAAATTCATATGCAGCATCAAGAGTAACAATAGGCGCTTCCAGAATTTGTACAATTGTGCTATCTGTAGTTTCGCAACCTGCCGTATTCGTTGCGGTAACAATATAGGTCCCACTTTCTCTTGCTTCAAATGATCCTGCAGCTCCTGACTGAACTTCTCCAGTGCCTTCTAACACCCATATATAATTAAATGCGTCATCGGGACCAGCAAGCAAAGGAACTCCATCTGGTTCACAAGCAGATTCAGATTCTGGTAAGCTAATGTCTGGAGCATCTAAGAAACTCACAGTAATCGTTGCTTCATCAGAACAAAGTAGGCCTTCACCAGCTACGACTCTATATTCTCCTGGTTGTGAGACTTCCAAAGTAATATCCGTCTCACCTATGAGTTCGTTGTCATCGAGATACCACTTGACAACAGTCACATTTATTGCATCAGCGGATATTGTTCCACTAGTACCTGAACAAAATTCTGCGCTCATAGGAAGAGTCACAATTGGCGACTCTAAGAATTCTATTACGGTGGTATCTGAAGTTGAGCAACCATCTATGTTGACAGCGGTCAGTATATAAGTTCCTGATTGTTCAACCTCTAAGCTACCTTCATCACCAGTTTTAATTTCTCCATCTACTAACTCTGTCCAAGTATAAGTGAAGCGTCCATCTTCACCTCCTGTCAATAAAATTCGATCGCCTTGACAAGCAGATTCAGTATCAGGTATATCTATCTGAGGACTTTCAGAGAAGGAGACGATTACTTCATCTTCTGACTCACAAGTAGTACCCAGTCCTGCTACTGCTCTGTATGTGCCAGGCATTGTTACAGCTATTTCTTTTTCTGTTACACCATCTAATTCCGTTCCGTCTAAGAACCAAGTCAGTGCAGATGCATTACTTGTTGCAATAAGATTTGCGCCTGGACATAAATTGATCATTTCAGGAAGCTCTACCATAGTTTGTGTTTCAAAAGAAACATTGGTGGTATCTGAACTTTCACAGCCTGCTTGATCTCGTACTATGACGATATATTCTCCAGGTCGTGTAACGTCTATCTGCGCTGTATTGCCTTCTGACATACCATCTCTTGTCCACACATATGTGTAGTCTGAGTTGTCACCTGCATCTAATACAATGATATCTCCTTCACACCCGACTTGCTCATCACCGAGATCCATAACAGTCGGCGGATCTAAGTAGGTGACCACAACCTCTGCACTTGATTCACAGGCTTCTCCTTCAAAGGATACAACCCGATAAGTCCCTGAGCCATCAGTTTCTAGTGAAGTACTGACAGCATCCATAATGAGATTGTCGTCTTTATACCATACTAAATTATCAGTAGGACCAGTTGCCATAACTTCAATTGTAGTATTTGCAGTGGCTGATCCAACACAAATATTGATAGGCGAAGTCAAAAATTCTAGAACTGTAGATTGGGTAAAATCAACGTTGATTTCATCAGTGCCAGGGCAGCCCGCAGCATTTTCTACAGAAACTGAATACAATCCTTCTCCATAGGTCTGGACATTAATCATATTGCTATTCTCTCCATTTATAGGCATACCATTCAGAGACCACTGATACGTTAAATTCATTCCAGTAGGAGCAATTAAGAAACCATCCTGTCCATCACAATGTGTAAAGTCATCACCGAGATTTGGTTCAGGAGCTTCTAAGAAAGTTACGACTACAGCATCTCTTGACTCACAGGATTGTCCGAGACCAACAATTGCTTCATATGTTCCAGGTAACGATACTTCTATAGCTGCACCTGTCTCAGTTATAGGATCACCATCTCTCAACCATACAATGGAGCTTCCACCTACGTTTGAGTTGGCAATCAATCTTATAGACTGTCCTGCACATCCTTCTACGGTTTCATCTGCAATATCTATCGTAGGTGCATCCGTGAACATAACAAATGTCGTATCTCGTCTTGTGCAAGAAGTTGACATACTTTGCGCAAACAAAATATATTGCCCAGCCTGTGAAGCTGTGTAGCTCCCACTAGTCGCGCCATTAATTACATTTCCATTGAATAGCCAAGCATAAGTATTATCAGAGCTTGTACTTCCTATAAGTTCTATATCGGTGCCTTGACAACCAACTGCGGAAGGAGGCAAATCTAATTCTGGTGATTCTGTCAAAACAACTTGGAATGAAGCGTTGGCTTCACAGGCTTGTCCCTCTGCTATTCTAGCTTCGTAGTTTCCTGCTTGAGACACCTCTATCGAGGATCCGCTAACATTTGAAAGAAGGCTTCCATCGAAGTACCAATTAATTCCTTCTGCAGAAGCTGTTGCCGTTACCGTTTCTGTCTCTCCGTCACAAAATTCTACAACGGGATTTGGAAAAGAAATTGTAGGATTGGCAACATACTCAATTGTTACTTCATCAAATTCAATACAAGCCGCATTGTCATTCGTAGTTGCTTGAACCAAATAAAATCCTGTATCTACTGCATTCCACGATCCTCTTATACCTCCTGTTAAAAACTCTGGTGGGTTAGTCCCTTGTGTTAAGAACCATCGGTAATTATAGAGTGAATTTGGACCAGCTACAAGATCCACATCTATAACTTCTCCCTCACAAAAGGCCAAATTAGGCCCTAACTCAATGTCTGGAGATGCGACTCTAGTTATCAATACTTCGTCCGAAATTATACAAGTAGGTGAAAGACAAATCTGAGCTTCCCACAATCCTGAACTAGGATTTAAGATTTCATTCGTAACTAAATCTGTTTGTAGTACGCCATCCACAAACCATTTAACTGGATTGTTCCTAGAATTGAAACGTAGATCTATATTTATGTTTTCGCATTCTTCAATATCAGGACCTAAATCAATCTCAAAAGGAACTTCTATATCTACTCTTACAGTATCGCTCGATGTACATCCTTGTGTATTGGTCGCAAATACTATGTACTGTCCTTCACAATCATTAGAATCAAAGAGGCCGTCGTTATTGGTGTCCTCATTACTATCTTGAATTCCATTTCCGTTAATATCCCAGCAACCATCTCTGGTGACATCTAATGTATTAGTCGTTGAAAGTGTGAAAGCAGCATTAAATCTTTTAAACCAGCGATAATCAAGATCTGGATCGGGTAGAGGTCCCAAGGTTACTGATTCACCTTCACAGACCAAAATATCTGGACCTAGCTCTACATCAGGACCGTCAAGGAATAGTGCTCTGATTGATGTAGAACGCATACATCCACCTCTAAATACTTGGATCTCATAAAGACCACTTTCTTCTATAATTGGATCTTCGACATTAGTCAAACCAGGAATTGCGGTTCCATCACGTAACCAAGAAAGACTGTCCCTATTGGATGTATCGACATCCAGTCTTACTCTGTCTCCGGCACACATTTCTATTGGGTCATCGTTTATAGTTGCAGAAGGAGGATCATTAAATGAAACTGTTGTTGTTTCAGATTTTTGACAACCGCCTATATCCGTTACGATTACAGTATATATTCCATCCTGAGTAGGGTTTACTACAGCATCATTTCCGAAAATAGGTTGGGATCCAAAAAACCATTCGTACGTCAATCCGTCATTGCCTGCATCTAGGACGGCAATTTCTCCCGTACATATATCTTGACTTATTAAATCAATATCTATGTTACAGCAATTAGCTGGTGCTTCAAAAGCTCTTTCAACTACTTTCACACATCCATCATCGTCCGAGAAAGAAAAATTCAAGTTGACTGCTTCACCATCAGCGATTAGATTTGTCAATGTTACAGTAGTTGTACCTGAAGACATTGGGAATGTCTGTCCGTTAATGGTCACCATACCTGTAGACGGTCCCATACCAACTTCAAATGAAAAACTCTGACTGTACGTATTGTTAGAAGATACACAACTCGTTTGCTCGATAGGGGTGAAGTTCAGTATAGCACAAGAGGCATCAATAAATACTTCTTTAAAGTTAGCACTCGGATTAATGCAATCTCCTGTTCTTATGAGATCGTCAATAGATTGTCCAATCCAATCTTGAGGATTTAATCCTGCTTCATAATAGATTGAGTGTATTCTAAATGTACCAGGATTCAATTGAGTAAAATCTGAATTGTCACTAACCATAACTATTTCATCTGATAGCTCATTAATAGCGACAAAGGTTATTCTAGAGGCACTATTGGCTTGGAAGTCTGCTAGTAAGAGACCTGGACCTGAAATACGTGGTATTCTTATTCTTCTTCTAGAAGATTCTGTAATCATAGCACAAAGCAAGTAGGACTCACAGGCATCTAATTCTACATCCCAATTGGAGTCTGAATTAAATCCAGCACCAGAAACTCTTGAGTTAGAAGATACGAATGAAGCGCATGGATTAGCTGTATTAAAAGAAGACTCTGTAAATATGGAATATGCACTTACATTTCCTCCCCCATCATCAACAGCAAAATTATACGTACCGGATTCTGTAGGCGTAATTCTTATAGGCATAAAATCTCTATCGTCTGCAACTTCAGTACATCCTGTTCTAGAATTGTTAAAGATGGCAACATCCATATCGTCAACATTCTCTGCTACTTCGTCATTGATGTCAAGTATTGCATTACCTGTTGCTGTTGTAGCTCCAAGATTTAATCGTGGATCTCTAAATTCAGCAGACAAAAACTCTGTATCACAAAGTGTATTATTAGGCGTCGTACACTCTGATGTAATTTCAAAATCATTGTTTGATCCATCATAAAAACTAAAGCAATCATAATCCTCACAAACCAATTGAATCTTTGCCGCACTAGTAGCTGAGAAACCGGCTGGTATCGTTACTGTTTCTAAATTGGAGCCTATATCTACATTATCCTTTAATAAGTAGGGGAAAGTAACACCGCCATCAGCAGACAAGCGAATAGCTAAATTGGCACAAAGATTCTCGGATCCATTGGCTGACCACATCACATCTACCTGATCACCGGCAGCATAAGTTTCGCCACCATTAGGAGCATTAATATCAAATGAACCACTCGTAACTTGCATTGTGATTTCTTCCCAGTCAGTTGCTCCTCCTGCAGGATTATTGTCTCTGACAACTAATCTAAAATGTAGTGTTCTTGCAACGGAAGAAACCCTTTCGAACTTATCACTATTTAAACCATTGGCTTGAATCCGTCTACTCGGAAAGTCTCTTGTTGGGTTGGTAGTCGGTGCATAATTTCTGAGTATAGGTGCACTTGAACTTCCTGCAGCTTGATTACCCAAAAATCCATGTGTAGGTCTACCTGCACCATCTTCATCAAACTGTTCCCATGAATAGGTCAAAGGATCACCTTCGGCATCTGTAGCACTCCCTGTAAGTGAAAATGCTGTATTTCGTGGAACCCTATATACGGCGCCACAAGGGTTCGCATCTGCATCAGGTATAGTATTAACTATATCAGACCAATCATCTGTATTGCACTCAAAAGCGGTAACATGCTCAAACACGTTTCTTAAACTCGTTGCGTGTAGAATAAAGTTTTTTGGTTCAGGGTAGTTCCACTCTGCTCCACAGATGCCATTGTAGGACATCAAAGTATTTCCACTACCAATTTCATAGGCGTTACCTGCGGGATGCTGATTGCCTTCACAATTACTGCCATCACCATTAAAGGTATGCGGGCAGCCAAATTGATGCCCAAACTCATGCGCCGCCAACAACGCAAATCCTGCTGGGTTGCCGGTAGAGAAACTACTAAAACCAGCCGCTTTTCTATTACTGTTGAGACAAACAACCCCAACACCAGCAGTACCAGACCCTCCACTACCTATCGTATGGAAAAGGTGTCCTAAGTCATATTGGTTGATATTGAATTCTGTCGGTATTCCTGCCTGCGCTGCCGAGGCATCTGGATTGTTAGGGTAGGGGTCTGTAGCTGGATCGCTGTTAAGCTTAGGTGCTCCAGGAGCCATAATCAGCTCAATGTTTACCTCTCTTTCAAACATTGCACCGACATCACTTAACAAGGTTATAGCTTGATTTCTTACAGCAGTATTGTTGTTTCCATTGGCTTGATAATATTCACCTGTAGTAGAAACTCCGACACGATACACTCTTCGTCTTGCTCCTAGCATTTTCAAGTTCTCTTTAGTTGCATCATCAAAGACTGGTGTCGTCGCTTGACTTGTAGCTACAACATCATGCGTCCCGCAAGAATGAATGACTTGATTGCTAATTCCGAGCTCTTGAATATATTTTCTTTGGCCATTTTCCTCTTTTGGATAAATCTTAACCATCTTACCATTATAGAGATAGGTAATGTTGACGCCAATAGGTCCTGTGACTATTCTACCTTGTAGTAGAGGATCTGCCTTACAGTGTATTTTGTAAGTTTTGATGTCATCCCAAGGACTTGGCTCATCACCGTAAATAGAGTACTCTTTTCTGAAAAAAGTAAGCTCTTCCGACAAGAATGGCAACCGTACTGCAATAGACTTCGAATCTGCAATTGTACCTACAAGAGCATCTTCGTCAATGGAGATTTCTGATAAACTGTTGTATTCTGTTTTTGCAAAAAGTGCCTCAACTGAAACAGCATTCTGTGGTGATGCATCTTGAGCTGTGGCTGCAATAGATATAAGAATAATAGGAATGAAAATAGATAATGACTTTTTCAACATCTGGCTAGTGATTTTATAGCAACTAATATAGACAAACTGACCCCAAATCTGAGGCTAGATCCTATATATTATTGCCCGAATTCTCACTTAGGACAGATACAGAAAAGCACAGATGAGTGGACCTTATTTATTAGAACGTTTGGAATTACCCTGTTGTGAATTTTGATATTTAATTCCTACTCCAGGCGTCGCTCCCAAGACAGGATGATATAGTACGTGCCCTTGAAGCTTAAGTTTGTCGGACAATTGATATGAAAAGCCCCCACCGCTTTGCCCAGAAGCTGTCCTAGCACCTGCTCTCAACTCAAACTTAGGGTGAACTTTATAGCTGATGCCTACCTTGACATTCAATACGGTCTCCAGCTCTTTTGCGATCTCGACCCTCATCTTGATTTTTGGGGACACTTTATAAGCCAGACCAAAGGCTAAGGAGGATATCAAGTTAGTATTATCGATTATTTGAGCTGCTTCCAGGTTTGAGATGATGAGACCGTAAGTGAGCTGCGGTGTGATCTCGCCCGATAAGCCTATTCTATAGAACGGTTTTCGGGAACTGCCAAACTCATTGAGGGACAACTGGTAGAAGCCCAATTCTATTGATCCTGCAATATTTTTGCCCAACTGTCGACAGTATAATCCACTGATTGTCTGCTCATTATAAGCTTCGAAGCCATAGTTAGAGAGTCTTAGACCAACGGCTCCATTCTCTCCAGTTCTTATATAGCCTGCAAGTCCGATAGAGGTCAGCTCAGAGAACCCAAATCTACTTTCAGCTGCAAGTATTCCTCCGTTGGCATAGTCTGGAGATAGCGAGGAGAAATTGGATAAAATGGCGTCAGATTCATCTAAAGTTGTCGTTATTCCACCTAAAGATTGGCTAAGAGATCCAGTGTTTACGAGTGCTGTACGCTGAGCAGATAGCGAAACCAAGCCCAAACAAGTCACCATTAGATACAAATAACGTCTCAACATTATATATTTTAGAATTTTACCAAGCACATCAAAAATATCCAATTTGGCTAAACTTAGGAGAAATCATTCAGGAAGAGGAAAAGGAGGCTTTATGGGTAGAGCTGTCATAGTCACCTTAGGACTGATAGGAGCGCTGATTTATGGCTTTATCCACTTTAATCTTGATTCTGGAGATAGTCAATCCTCTAATCGGGGTAGTCGACATACAACCAGATCCATTCCCGTAAATCTAGGAAATGGCGATTATAACTATGTCCCGAAAGGTGATCATCAGCAGATTATACACCATACGTACTATTCACTTGATTACAATGAGGATTATGAAGTGCCTAACTGGGTAGCTTATAAGCTTACTGAAGAGTCCTTAAAGATCAAAAATGTCCCTAGAGCCAAGCGATTCAAATCAGATCAGGAGGTAGATCGACGATCTGCAAAGCACTCAGACTACACACATTCAGGCTATACACGTGGCCATATGGCACCAGCAGGGGATATGGCTTTCAATACAGAAGCGATGCAAGAATGTTTCTATATGAGCAATATGGCCCCACAGATACGACAAGTCAATAACGGCATTTGGAAGGAGTTAGAGGAGAATGTAAGAGATTGGGCCTATGACAATGACGAAATCTACATCGTTACAGGTCCGTTGTTCTACAGTGACAACCCAAAACGAATAGGTGATAATAGAGTAGCTGTACCAGATGCCTTCTTTAAAGCTATCCTCGACAATGAAGGATCGAAGAAGAAAACAATTGGCTTCATTATACCTCACGAAAAGTCAGATAGACACCTCAGAGAATACGCGGTATCTATAGATGAGCTGGAGCAAAAAATTGGCATCGATATGTATGCGGATGTCATCACTGACGACAGCTTAGAAGAATCTTTAGAGTCTTCATTTGATGTCAACAAGTGGCAGATCAGTAAAAAGAGATTTAATCAAAGAATCAATCACTGGAATAACGAAAAATAGGCCCTGAAATTCAGGACCTATTTTCTGTTTATTTTTTGCTTCTAGTTAACGGCTTCTTCGAGCATTTCGCCAGCTTTTTCCTTGACTTTAGAGGCTTTGGCTGATCGCTTTCTACAGACTTTACAAAGTTCGGAGATTCCTTTTTGTTCCCATGATTGCTTGATACTACCGTTGCTCAGAGCTTTTCCTTTTATGTATTGACAGTCATTGAAGGCGTGATATTTATTACCTGCTTTAGACCAAAATACATTGTTGGTATTAATGCCTACGCTATTGGCCTCCTTATTCTGTTCTTCTATTTCCTTCGTGTATTTCTCTATAGAAGCTGCATCAAACTCAGCACCTGATATACCTGCAGCCGTCATCGCAACAGAGGCCGCTGATCCTGCTATAGCTTTAGTTTTACCACTTATGGAGTTACTTGTAAAAATTGATATAACCATAGGTAGAAAACACATTACACCCATAATTGCACCAAGTTGATTCTGGAAAAAGAAGCGCAATTGATTTTTTTCAGATGTAGGGTCTAGTTTGTTACTTTTTTTCCAAAATCTACCTGAGAAAAAAGCAATAGCAAGAATGGCCACTATAGCTACGATGAGTGCAATGAGTGTCTCGTCAGAAATAAGCTTCATTATGGCTAGGACTTGGCCTATCATAGCCACAACCCATCCTATTATTGCATAAGTTCTAAATTTTCTAGCAGTTGCTTTAGCTTCAGGAGAAGCCACAAAAGTCTTTGTTTCAGGCATAATCTTTTTATTTAAGACATTGATATTCCAATGCAGTCACAATTTACACATTAGACTTTATTCTAACATATCAATTGTCTTAAATCTAATTGCTTAGTAATTGTACAGTTTAGGGTCGTTCTAAGCCAAGGAAGGCACGGAAAAATTACCATTCAAGGCAATTATCTTAAAGTAGAGTTGACTTGTGGGAGGACTTGGGGTTATCTATTCTTAACTGGTTGCACCATTGGCTGCACCATAGCTGGAGTGATAACTGGTTCTGTGTAAGGTACACCTGACTTATAATTCTCCTCATATCGATGCCAAGGCGTCGTCGTATGGAAGTCTCCTGCAAAATAGTTTATAATTATCTCAAAGGTTCTTGAGTCCTGGAACCCAGGAATAGGTTGGATAACATCAAGATTAGAGTCTATAAATACTACTGTAGGGTAACTCATTCTACCATTCATAATCTCTTGTGCCAATTCGTGGTAGCCTCTCTTTCCGAAGCCAGATACATAACTGTACACCTTGTTATCGTAGATAATATCTTCCTTTTGCTCAGCGTCGAATTTGATCGCGTAGAAATTTTGGTTAACAAACTCCGCTATATTTTCCTTCTGAAAAGTCCTAGCATCCATTTTCTTACACCAAGTACACCACGCTGTGTGGACATCTACTAAGAATTTTTTCTTTTCAACCTTGTTCTTTTCCAACGCTTCTTCCCATGTAAGCCAATCAATGGTAGTTTGAGCTTGTACCGATATACTTAGAAGTAAAGCAACTGAAGTGTAAAAAACGAATCGGAGCATTTAGTTGTATTTCAATTTACTGTCAAATAAACACCAAACTAACCAGATATACACTCCTGCTTCACTTAGTAATTAGTTAATTAAAACAACCTTAACACTTGTTGATTGGTGTTAGGTACTCGACGACATCGGACTCTAACTTTTGGGTGTACCAGAGCTTAGCTTTTACTTGTGGAGCTCTTATTCCAGATGTAAGGACTTTGGGGGTTTTAATAACTCTACACTCATCCCAAAGGCCAGCTGCTACAAACTTCTTAAGGGTTTTGGCTCCGCCTTCAACAAGCAAATGATGAATACCTTTGGCAAAAAGCACATCTAACAAACCCTGTAAATTGCCATCGACAATGGGACATTGAAGACACTCCTTGTTCTTATGTACTTCATTACCTATGTCTCCTACAAAAAGCGTAGGCCTTTCATCAGTCCAGACTTGTTTAGATTTTAGTTCTGTCATATCATCAGTGAGCACAATTCTCAACGGATCTTGCCCAGGCACAAGGCGAGCATTCAAGCTAGGATCATCCGTTACAGCTGTATTATAACCTACGAGAATGCCATTTATCTCGGTCCGCCATTGATGAGATTTGATTTTAGAAAGTCTATTAGATAGCCAGACTTGCTGGCCTCTCTTCCCGATATAGCCATCAGCGCTCTGTGCCCACTTGAGAATGATGTGTGGTCGCTTACTGAGGTGGGCCTTGAAAGGTGCAATTACGCGGTAGCCCTCATCGGATAAGATACCTGATATAACCTCAACGCCTTCCTCCTTTAAGAGAGCAGTAGATATAGAATCTACTTTTTCATTAGGATCATTGATGGATATGACGACCTTCTTGATCTTATTGGCCAGTATAGCGCTGGTGCAAGGTGGTGTCTTAGAATGGATACAGCAGGGTTCTAGGCTAACGAAGATCGTGGACTCGGCAATAAATGCTTTATCCTCTTCCTTAACGCTAGCTAAGCAATTGATCTCTGCGTGCGGGCCTCCATATTGCATGTGATAGCCTTCTCCAATTATTCTATCCTCGTGTACAAGTACTGCTCCTACCCAAGGATTTGTTTGAGTGGCTTTCCCTCCTTTGCGAGCTAACTCCAGGCAGCGCCGCATATATTTCTCGTAAGTTTTATTCACAAGATTACTACACAGCTACAGGTGTGATTGTTTTCAACTTCTCGATAACAAAATCCACTTCTTCTAGTGTGTTGAGATGTGAAAAGGAAAATCTCACAGTTTTTCTTTTAGGATCGTGGCCTATGGCTTGGAGGACATGAGAGTCATTCTCTACGCCTGAACTGCATGCGCTTCCTGATGAGGCTGATATACCAGAGATATCTAGATTCATCATCAGCATTTCTGATTTTGGGGTAGACGGAAATGAGACACTACAGATATTGTACAACCCGTCAGACGTGCTATTGAATCGAATATCTTCAAAAGAAGCGTTGAGTTGGGTTTCGAAGTGCTTCCTTACTTTATGGACTTTCTCTTTTCTGAGATCCATTTCATCTATTGCCATCTTGAAGGCCTTGGCCATTCCAGCAATACCATAGATATTTTCAGTTCCAGAGCGCATACCTCTTTCCTGATCACCTCCATAGAACATAGGTTTGATCAAGTTGTCGTTGTTGATATAGATGAAACCCACACCCTTAGGGCCGAAGAATTTGTGGGAAGCCCCACAAAGGAAACTGACTTTAGTTTTGGCTAGATCTATGGGTAGCTTGGCTAAAGTCTGTGCTGTATCGGTATGCAGAAGAGTAGATGTCTGGATGCATAGCTGAGATAATTTTTCGAGATCACATAAGGCACCAATTTCGTTGTTCCCATGCATAACCGAAACAAGTGTGGGGGTGCCATCACCTAAAATGGTTGCTAAGTTTTCTAAGTCAATTTGACCTTTGTCGTCTACTTCTAAAAGTAGTACCTCTGCCATTTCTTGTTCTCGGATATAATCTAGTGTATGGAGGATACAATGATGTTCTATCTCTGTAGATATGACTCTCTTGACACCTAGATCGCGGATACTAGCGAGCAAAGCCATATTGTTAGCCTCTGTAGCACCAGAGGTGAAAAAGATATCTCCTGAAGATGCATTAAGCCCAGTCGCAATAATTTTCCGAGCCTCCTCTATGACTATTCTTGCTTGCCTTCCGTGAAGATGTATAGACGAAGGATTACCATGTACTTCTTTGATGATTCGTGTCATCTCCTCTTGTACCTCTGGCAACAATGGCGTGGTAGAGGCATTATCAAAATATACTCTCATCCGCTAAGCCGAAAAATCGTTATCAAACCATTCTTCAACAAGTTTTCCCTCCATAACACCATATTGATTATGGATAAATTCGTTGCAATTACCATCGTAGGTGTAGTCATTGCCCCAAGCCATATGATTTTCAGCAAGCGCTTTAATAGCTTCAGCGATGAAGAGTGCTTCTTTGTCCGTCATAAGTGGGTGTAGTGAAAATCTGACCCATCCAGGCTTAAGACTGCAATCACCGTGATTTATTTTTGTAGTGATGTTACTAGATGTTTCTTTAGTCACATTCAGTAAATAATGCCCATAAGTCCCTGCACAAGAACAGCCTCCTCTGGTCTGTATACCATATCTGTCATTCAACAACTTGACAGCTAGGTTATAATGTAGATTGTCTATATAGAATGAGATTACAGATAATCTATCCTCCACGTTATCTGCAAGCAGATGTAGATTTGGAATAGCCTTTAATTTTGGCCACACCACTTGCATCAAATCGTGCTCACGTTGCTTTATTTTATCAGTCTCAAGCTGATCTTTGAGTTGTATTGCTAGGCCAACTCTTATAGTCTGTAGGAAGGCTGGCGTACCACCATCTTCTCTAGCTTCTATCTCATCGTGATACTTGTGTTCTCCCCACGGGTTAGTCCAATCCACAGTGCCACCTCCTGGGTTATCTGGAATACTGTTGTTATATAAGTCCCCATTAAACACCAATATGCCTGTACTGCCTGGACCGCCTAGAAACTTATGAGGAGAGAAAAAGATAGCATCAAGATAGCCCTGAGGCTGGTCGGCAGGATGCATATCAATGTCTATATAAGGGGCAGAGCAAGCAAAGTCAACAAAACAAAGTCCACCGTGCGCATGCATAATTTCAGCTATCTGATGGTAGGGTGTAAAGACTCCTGTTACATTAGAACAAGAGGTGATAGCGGCGATTTTAAGTTTTCTGTCTTTATATTTTTCTAAAACTTTAGATAGATTTTCACAATCGAAAAGTCCCTGAGGACAAGGTTCTATCACTTCTACATCTGCGATAGTCTCTAACCAAGAAGTCTGATTGGAATGATGTTCCATATGGCTGCAGATGACGATAGGCCGATCATTGATATCTAAGTTGTCTTTGTAGTTTTCGTGTACTCTCAATCCGAGGATTCTCTGGAATTTGTTGACGACTCCTGTCATTCCAGATCCAGAAGATATAAGCACATCTTTTTCGCCAGCATTGACGTGCTCTTTGATGAGCTTTCTGGCCTTATTATAGGCTAGTGTCATAGACGATCCAGTCGTTGTCGTGTTGGTATGTGTATTTGCAACATAAGGACCTATCTTATGGGTAAATAGTGCTTCTATAGGTCCATATAATCGACCACTCGCTATCCAATCTGCATAGATCAGAGGCTTATGCCCATAAGGAGTTTCGATAACCTTTTCCATCCCAATAACGTGCTTTCTAAAAGCAGAAAAATGATGCTCAAGGCTTGTATTCTTCTTGGTCGTTTTTAGTTTAGTTTCCATTGATAATCTTAAATATGTCTTGAACTAAGGCTTCTGCTTTATTTTTTGTTTGAGCTTCTGCTATGACCCTAATTATGGGTTCCGTATTAGAACTTCTTATATGGACCCAGCCATCCTCCCACAAAATCTTTAGACCATCAGTCTTGTCTAATTTTTCATTAAGATAAGACTTCTCTATTTCTTTCAAGAACTTATTGACGGCGTTGTCGTCTTTTACCTTCATGCTGGATTTGACAATCTGGTAGGCTGGGTACGAATTCTTTAGTTCACTTAGGGTACATTTTCTATCTGCAAGCAGATTCATCACCATAACGATCCCTATTAAGGCATCTCTACCATAGTGTAGCTCTGGATATATCACGCCACCATTGCCTTCACCTCCTATCACAGCCTTTGTCCTTTTCATTGCTTCTACTACGTTCACTTCACCAACTGCGGAAGCTGTATACTTCTTCTTGTATTTTTTGGTGACATCAGCAAGGGCTTTGGTAGAAGAGAGGTTAGAAACCGTATTCCCAGCCTTTTTTCCAAGTACAAAATCCGCAGCGGCTACGATAGTATATTCTTCAGAAAACATAGAACCATCTTCACATACAAAGACCAATCTATCGACATCAGGATCTACAGCAATGCCCATATCAGCATTGGTCTCTACGACACGTTTTGCAAGTGCTTGGAGATTGGCAGGTACTGGCTCAGGATTATGAGCAAATTCGCCTGTTACATCGGCATTGAGTAACTCATACCCACAGCCCAATTTATCCAAAAGTGGAGGAAGTGATAATGCACCTGTAGAGTTGATACAATCGACAACCACCTTAAAAAGACTCTTTTTGATTTTAGGGATATTGAAGATTTTTTGCTTGAGAATCTGCTTTATATGATAGTCAATATAACTGCTATCCTCTCTATACCTACCTAGGTCATCAACCTCTGCAAAAGTCAAATCTCGCTCATCGGCCAATTTTAGAATAGTCGCTCCATCAGCAGCTGAAATAAACTCACCTTTTTCGTTTAAGAGTTTCAGAGCATTCCATTCTTTTGGATTATGGCTGGCGGAAAATATAATCCCACCTCCGGCTTTCTCGGCAGGTACAGCCATTTCTACTGTTGGTGTAGTTGACAAACCAAGATTGACCACATCGATACCCATACTGAGCAAGGTATTGATAGCCAATTGGGACACGATTTGCCCAGAGATACGACCATCACGACCGACGACCACCTTCATGTTGAGACCTCTACCTATCAGCCACTGGCCATAGGCTGCAGTCATCTCAACCAAATCTATAGGTGTCAAATTATTACCAGGTTGACCACCTATAGTACCTCTCATCCCAGATATTGATTTCTTTATTGCCAAACTCGTAGATTTTGAAGCAAATCTATCTAAAATCAAAGTGGGATTAGCTATCTAATGGTAATTTGCAGCCAGATGATGGAATCATTGTTACATCTAGATGAAAATCTATATATCCTTATCAATTCTGGGTTGAGTAACCCTATGTTTGATGGCGTTTTGATACCATTTAGGCATAAGATGTTCTGGATACCGCTCTATCTAGGCATCATCTGTTTTATCTTACTCAATTATGGTCGATTTGCTTGGTTGACCTTAATTGCTTTGATTTTGACAGTTGCTATTTCTGATACTATTTCTAGCAAAGTCATTAAGAAATCTGTCAAGAGAACTAGACCTTGCCATCAAGAACATTTACAACCTGTAGAGAGGGTACATTGCAGTAATGGTTTCAGCTTTACTTCTTCTCACGCTACTAACCATTATGCTCTAGGAAGCTTTCTCTTCTTGTTGCTATTTATGACCAAATGGCGATGGGCTTTTCTTGTTTGGGCAGGTGTGATTGGTTTTGCTCAGATTTATGTTGGTGTACATTATCCATCTGATGTTATAATAGGAAGTCTGACCGGTTGTATTATCGGTTACATTGTCTTCAAAATATATAAGAACGTACATCTCAAACTCACAAATAAATATTTATACTCTTGAAATTACTAGACGGAAGAAAGCTCTCTGGTGAGCTGAAAGACGAAATCAAAATCAAAGTAGATACTTATCTATCCCAAGGACACAGAGCACCTAAACTGTGTGCTATTCTAGTAGGTGATAATCCTGCTAGTCAATCCTATATCAGGAATAAAGTTAGGTCTTGTGACAAAGTTGGTTTTGCCTCGGATGTTATAAATCGGCCAGCAGATGTTACCCAAGCGGAGTTGCTGTCATTGATCAACCAACTTAATAATGATGATGAGGTAGATGGATTTATAGTACAACTACCAGTGCCCGATCATATCGATGATCAAGAACTTCTTTTAGCCATAGATCCGGCTAAAGATGTGGACGGTTTCCATCCATATAACTTTGGCTCTATGGCGCAAGGAATGGATGCCTTCCTACCAGCTACGCCTTTTGGAATTTTACTAATGTTAGAGCGGGCAGGAATAGCGACTTCGGGAAAGAATGTGGTGGTAATTGGCCGGAGCAATATTGTCGGTACTCCGATAAGTATTTTGCTCAGTAGGAAGTCAGATGTGGGTAATGCTACTGTGACACTAGCACACTCAAGAACAAAAGATCTGAAGGAAATTTGTCTGAGAGCAGATATTTTGATTTCAGCTCTCGGCAAACCATTTTTTATAACACATGATATGGTCAAGGAAGGTGTTGTTGTTATAGATGTCGGTATTAATAGAATCGATGATCTCACAAAGAAATCTGGAAGTCGATTAGTTGGGGATGTCGATTTTGAAAAGGTAGCTCCTAAGGCTTCGTTTATTACACCAGTACCTGGTGGAGTAGGTCCGATGACAGTAGCTGCCTTAATGATGAATACGCTAAAATCATATCAGAAAAAACTGGGATTAAAGAATGAATAAAACTGAGTCAATAGATACTTACAATAAAGTAACAGTCAAGTATACAACAGAGGAGCAGAAGGAGATATTGATGGCGTGGATGAATTTTCATGGCGTGGACTCTATCGTCGAGTCTGAAGTCTTGGATGCTTATACACAAAGTTGTCCAGTAGAACTAGTTGAAGACCTCGCCAATAGCACGGGTCTATCTAAAGAACAATTTTCAATAGAAGTTGTCGAGCAAAAGAATTGGAATGCTGAGTGGGAGGCCAACTTCAAACCTGTCACTATCGGTGATGTCTATATAAGAGCACCTTTTCATAAAGCTAAGCCTGGGATGACTGACTTGATAGTATCTCCCAAAATGGCTTTTGGCACTGGACATCATGAGACGACTTATATGATGATAAGGGAAATGTCCGAGCTATCAATCAAAGATTCTACTGTTCTAGATTATGGTTGTGGGACAGGAATACTTAGTGTCTATGCTGCACTACTAGGTGCCCAAAAAGTAGATGGCAATGACATACAAAAGGAGGCGATAGAAAATTGCTGGGAACAAGTCGAACTTAATAAGCTAAATAAAGACAAGTTTGATTTTGTCGAAGGGCTAATTGAAGTATTTCAGGGGAACAAGTATGAATTTATTTTGGCCAATATCAACAGACATATTCTACTTCAGAAAGCAGAGGATCTAAAGAGTCTGCTCAAACCTGAGGGTAGTTTATTGATGTCTGGAATTCTGGTGAAGGATAGAAAGCTCATCCTCAAAACCTATGAAGAATCAGGGTTTCAGCTGAAAACTGATCACGAGAAAGGGGAATGGTGCTGTTTTGAATTTACTCTCGCAGGAACTAGCTAAACCCTTCAAGTGCAGTATATAATTGGCCCATTGGTAGTCCTAAGATATTGGTGTAGCTACCTACGATAGAGTTAATTTTGACATTGCCTATCCAATCCTGAATACCATAGGCTCCAGCTTTATCATAGGGCTCAAATTCATTTATATACCACTTGATTTCTTTTTCCGAAAGCGTTGCAAAATGCACTTCACTTTTGACAGAAAATGCGCTTAAGCTTTTCGTGGTCATCAAACATACACCCGTATACACAAGATGCTTGGTTCCAGATAATTTCGTTAAGGTCTGCAAGGCATCTTCCTCTGTTTTAGGTTTACCGTATACCACATTATTGTGTACTACAATGGTATCAGCTGTAATTAAAAGTTCCTGATTTGTCAGCGTGGTTTTGTGTGCAGCTGCCTTGGCTTCAGCAATATGTTGTGCTATAGTGTCTACACTCAAGTCTTTGGGGTAAGATTCATCCGTATCTATGACCCGTTGTTCAAAATCTAAACCTGATTTCTGTAGTAATTCTACACGTCTAGGAGACTTAGAACCTAAAACTAAATTGTAAGCTAATTGTAAAAGCATTTGATAAGTATTAAAAGTAAAAGTCCAAAGAGCATTATCGCTTTGCAAAGTTGACTTAGAGTTTTCCAATTAGGATGATTACTAAGTACCTTAATTAAAAAATACGTTATCGGAGCATAAAGAAAAACAAGAATAAATAGATGGATAACTGTGTTGTCCGCTGAAAATTCTAGACTACAAAGCTGCCAAATGAAAATGGTAAATAGGAGCGCAATACCATAAAAACCTGCTATCATTTTTGCTTTATTTATACCATACGCGATTGGTAGCGTCTTGTACCCAGCTGCACTATCCCCATTTATATCTTCTATGTCTTTGGCAATCTCTCTGACCATACTTATCAAGAAAGTAAAGGCGCTAAAAAATAATATAGATAAGGTAGGGTTTTTTGCGCTTTCTATTTCAATAAGACTGAGTTGTTCTCGTTCTGCATATAACAAGATCATTGGAACGGCTGCGGTAAACAGCGATACAACCACATTGCCGATCAATACTTGTCGTTTCCATTTTGCAGAATATAGATATAATAGACTCACTGCTACTAAATATATAAGTGACAAAGTAGGTCGCCCTAATGAAACAGCTAGACCATATGCAAGTATAAAGCCTGATAAGAGTACAGCAAAATAGAGAAGTAAAAGTGACTTAGAAGACAGTCTGGGTTTATCATTAATCGCATCTGTCTCAATATCGAAGTAATCATTGATCAAATATCCGCCAAGAGTTATGAGCACTGTCACTATAGCAAACACATAGATCTTAGGGGGTTCTAGATTGTAAGAAACAGAGGATAGTCCGTTATCTGGCGGTGTAATGAAGAGGAAATAGAAAATAAGTTGTGTTACAAATACCATCGCTAAGTTAAGCGGGCGAAGGCTTTTTATAGCTTGTAACAAAGTCAAGGTAGGGTTAGACAATTACTGATTGTCTCTCCATTCATATACCCATTTGGCTTGTATGAGTTCTAGATGGCCTTCAGTGCAGTCTTCTCTCTTACCTTTGAAATTAGGAATAGACATAATCCAGTCAAGAAGATCCGTAAACCGAATTCTATAGATTTTACTTTCATTGAATTCATCTCCAAATTTATCGTAAAGTCCTATTGCAATATCTTCGTGATCTGCCCAATGTATAGGAAGATTTGTTAGTTCGTGTAAACTCATTATACAGTGGTTTTATTAATGCTCGTGACCGATGATTTGTTCTTGGTCAGGAATGATTACTTCGAGATCCGCCTTAGGATCTTCTATGATACATTGACAACCTAGACGTGAATCAATTCTTGGATTGATAGCTCTATCTATGAAATCTTCTTCTCTATCTGATATTTCAGGCAACGTCTCGCCTCCTTTGGTCACATAGATATGACAAGTTGAGCAAGCGCATACACAGCCACAATTGTGATTGAGATGTATATCGTGATCCTCAGTTATATCTTGTATGGTTAGGCCCACCTCTACATTCTCTACTGTCTTAGTAGGGATATTCTTGTCTTCAAACTTAAATACTATTCTTGCCATCTTTTGTTATACAGTCATTTAGGAACACTTCTGGGTATCATTAGGTTCATTCTATTAACTAGATCTTTTTGCTAAATCGTAATATAAATTCCCCTAACTTTCCCTTGATTAACGGACCTTTTAAAGACCAAATCTCTCAATGGCCGAAGATAACATATTACAGGAAAAGAAGAATTATAAGTATAAGAGCCTTAGTGTCTATGCCTCGACAGAGTGGTTAGCTAATAATCAGAAGAAGTATCGACAAGTGTTTTCCTCTATAGATTCTAGCTATATCTATGCAGAGTTGGCCTTCTATAACAAGCTTTTTGATGAAGAATCCTGGAATGTCAATATAGAGCTCAAATGCTATAATCTCAGTAACAAGAAACGTGTCTGTGATCTGAAATTCAACAAAAAAGTCAACAAAACCGATAGTTTGGTCTATATCCGTGAGGGTTGGGGCAACAAGAAAATAGGCTCATTCTGGAAAAAAGGCACCTATTATTGGGAGGCTTGGATAGAGGGAGAACGTGTCGGTACTAAATATTTCTATGTAGAAGACTATGGCAAGGAGCCTAATGTCTTCTGGGATGAGAAGCTAGAAATTACCTCTATGAAGCTTTATGAAGGTAATTATGAGGATGTGCACGAAACTCAACGCATCTATCTCAAAACCTTCTCTTCAGAGTTGACACGGTATATATATTCGGAAATAATATTCAACAAGAAGGAGCCAGACACAGTATACAATCTGGAAATTTTCGTCAAATTCTACAATCAAGCAAGAGAACTTAAAGGTCAAATCGCTAAACTCGTCAAAATAAAAGGTGAAGCTGGACTGATGAAAACGTCTTTAGGCTGGGGTAGCAATGTCAAAGGATCTTGGCGAAATGGCGAATACACAGCTGAGGTTGTCATTATGGAGAAGCTTGTGGCTGTCATCCCTTTCAATATAGATTATGACGAAGAAGAAGGTACACCACCGCTGCAGCTCTACAAAGGCGGTAAGTCAGTTCTCCTTCAGCCGGATATCCAACTCAATCAAAGCTTTGAAGAGATCGTGGACCGATTCAATTCTCTAATAGGATTAGAATCTATAAAGAAGCAAATCAGAGACCACTCGCACTACATCAAATATCTCCAATTGCGGAAGGAAAGAGGGCTCAAAGAAGACGATGAGATCAATATACATTCTGTATTTACGGGTAATCCTGGAACTGGTAAGACTACAGTCGCGCAGATGATGGGTGCTATATATAAAAAGATGGGCCTTCTGGCTAAAGGCCACGTCCACGAGGTAGATAGAAGTGATCTAGTGGGTGAGTATATCGGTCAGACTGCACCAAAGGTTAAGGCGGCAATAGAAAAGGCTAGGGGCGGTGTACTCTTTATAGATGAAGCTTATGCGCTGGCAAGAGCCAATGATGATAGTAAAGATTTTGGTAGGGAAGCAGTTGAAATCTTAGTGAAAGAGATGTCTAATAAAGGTGGTGACTTGGCCATTATCGTAGCTGGTTATCCAAAGGAGATGAAACATTTCATCAATTCTAATCCAGGTCTGAAGTCAAGATTCAAGCACTTCTTTGAGTTTCCAGATTATCTGCCCCAAGAATTGATTCAAATTGCTGATTTTGCCGCTCAAGATTATGGCGTACACTTTTCTAAGTATGGAAAGGAAAAACTCAATGAACTTATCGTAAATGCTTATAGAAATAGAGATGTCAATTTTGGAAATGCTCGATTTGTCTATGATCTTGTAGAAAAGGCTAAAATCAATTTAGGTCTCAGGGTTATGTCTAATGATCAACCCGAGGAACTGACAGACAAGGAGTTCAATCTAATGAAACTCGAAGATGTCAATCACATAGAAATCGAGAAGAAAAAATCTAAGCCAAAGATTCCAGTTGATAAGGAACTGTTGAAGATGTCTCTGCAGGAATTAGATAGTCTTATAGGGATTGAGAATATTAAGAAAGAGATCAAGGAGTTAGTAGATGTTGTCAATTACCATCAGACTTCAGGAAAAGATGTTCT
>CALBWK010000065.1 GCA_937969415.1 uncultured Saprospiraceae bacterium
GATGCCCTTCTCAATTCGTCTGAGGCACTTGTTTTTGTTTTGGACTTAGACTTCAGATGTTGATTACCAAACTTATAACTTATTTTCATATTGACCACAGGTGCTTGCCAGCTAACCACCAAATCCATATCCTGTTGAAAATCAACATTGGCGTGCCAAAATCGATTGACAAAATCCTCAACACCTAAATTGACTTGCAACTTTCTATCGAGAAATTTCTTTGACAACCCAAAGCTCGTTCCATACAAGTACTCTGACTTAAATATCCCTTCTTGATTACCACTTGTAAACCACCCACCTAACTCAGCACTGACCTCCCAAGGCAATTCAAATTCTGCTTGGATAAAAGCAGTCGTATTCCATCTACCATCTACAAAATTGGAGCCTAAATAAGCAGAATCATAATCATTCTTAGAAACGATCACACCACCATACCCACTTGTGGCAGGAATAAAATCTAATGGAAAAAAGAGACTGGTACTAAACTGTGTTTGTTTTTCAAAATTTATATTGGTTTTATAAGCTTCCCTAGAATTTTCTTGCTCAGTTACTTCTACTATCGCGTCGGTCGAGCGCTTATATTCCACGTTGAAAAACGGCTGCCCCTCAAAGGTCAAAGTAAATTTTCCACTATCTGTCAACTGGGGTCTCAAATTAGGATTGCCCCGATCAGAAGTAAACGGATCTAAATAAAATAAAAAAGGATTCAATGAAGAATAACGAGGCCTATTGATTCTCTTGCTGTAAGTGACCGTAGCCTTCAATTGCTTAGTTATAGATCTAGACAAACTCAAACTCGGAAAAAATCTTTCTATATCCCTAGTCTGGATAGAATCTAGAGTCAATGAGTTGCCTATAGACTGGCTATCCTCATATCGCAATCCTGCCGTTCCGCTCCATTTGTTTGCATTCCATTGCAGCTTCGCATAGACCGCTTTTATCGATTCGTCAAACAAATAATGATTAGACTGTAAAGGATTATTGACCCAAGCGGTGTCTACTAAAAATTCAGAAGCCAAATTATTGTCGAGACTAGCATCACTATATTTTATACCAGTTTTTAATTCTAAAGACTTAGAAAGTGGCTTAGTATAATCTAGTGTTGTCGCAAATATCTTAGTGTCTCCGGGTTGATTATATCTCTGAACAGAAGGCTCAGCGTCATTGCTAAAATCCGCCGTCAAGGTACTTCCATTAGCAGAAGTATAATCAGCCATACTTACATCCAACTCTATCTTATGCCCCGAGGTATCAATTTCAAAAATATAGTAAGGATTGATCGCTCTATAATTCCACGATCGATCTATATCATTTCTAGAGTCCAATGTATAATCTTGTCCAGCGTCGCTATAAAGATCAATATTGGTATCCGTCGTTGTCGTATAGACATTGGTATTAGAATAGACCTTAGAAGCTAACCCAACTCTATGTCTATCCGTAAGATCATAATCTACTCTGATATTGGCTCTATAGGTATCAGGTTGTGCTTGGTCAAAATTAGTTTGCACATACTCACCATCAATATTTTCACCTATACCATTTAATCGTCTAGTGATACTCAGTCGTTCGACCCAAGCATTTTTACTGTAACCGATTCCACCACTAACGTTCAGCTTGCCTTGATAATGACTTAGATTAAGCCCTGTATTATAATCCCAGATTTCTCCTCTACCGACGCCTATAGAAACGGATCCATTGGTGCCGAAGAGCGAGTTCTTTTTAAGGATGATATTTATTATAGGACCACTACCTGAGGCTTCGTATTCGGCACCAGGTTGGTGGATGATCTCTACTTTTTGAATATTGTCACCTGGCATATCCCTCAGAAGGGACTGGACATCCATATACTGTGTTGTCTTTCCATTGAGTAAGATGGTAGGACTTCCAGAGCCAGCAAGAGACAATCGATCTCTGATAACCAACATCCCCGGCACTTTTTTCATAACATCCAAAAGGTTGCCACTAGTATTGGTAATGTTGTCGGAAACATTGACTATCAGCTTATCCCCTCTCTGCTCTAATAAAGGCGCTTTGTCCTTAATCTCTATTGTACTCAGCATATTACTTGCAGGAAGCAATTGAATTGTGTACTCTCCTCCGGACTCCAAGGTACTTACAGTCACATCTTCATACCCTAAAAATGATACTGTCATATATCTAGGTCCATCGAATTTATCCTCTACCACAAAACTCCCATCTTCATCTGTAGATACGCCATCTATAATTGTGCTATCAACTGCATTGTACAAAGCTACTGTAGCAAAGAAAATGGGCTTAGACTTTTCGTCAGTAACTGAGCCTGATATAGACTGTCCTATGAGATTACTGCAAAATAATGTAAGGAAGATCAGGCAAATTAATCGCATGCTTTGATTGTTTGAAGCCAAAACTAAGGACATCGTTGCTTATTGAACATCAGAATACGATGAAGATGGCAGATAGTACGATGAAATGGCATAAACAGTTCTCATAATTCTATCATATCATTTAGAATGACAATAATCGAAGAATGCTAGTGCTTGCGACCTATAATTTAGTGCAATTCACTAATTTTAGAAATACAAAACTATCGTGTACAACATCCAAGAACTTTGAAGAAATCAATTCTATCCATCCTTATAGCTCTAGTAAGTATTGGCGGGATCACCGCCCAACAACTTTGTGAGGGCAATCTTGGCCAAAATATATTTACGGATGGAGATTTTGGACGCGGTATGGTAAATATTCTGACCATTGATCCAGAAATTGCCCCTGGCTATACTTATCAAGCACAAGCGGCCACTCCATCAGATGGCTCCTATGTCATTACCAATAATACTGCTGGCTGGGGCTTTCACTTCCCGACTTGGCTAACCTTAACAGATAACAGTGATGATCCTTTTGGTTACTTTATGTTGGTCAATGCGAATTTTGATCCAGGGGAATTCTATACCAATCAAGTGACTGGGCTCTGCGAAAACACCTTTTATGAATTCTCCGCAGATATCATCAATGTAGTAATGTCAGGTATTCCTGATCATATCTTGCCAAATGTGAGCTTTCTAATTGATGATGTCGTTGTCTTTTCGACTGGAGACATCCCCCAGAATGAAACTTGGAACAAGTATGGATTTACCTTTACAACTAGCGTAGGTCAGACAGAAGTCAAATTATCGTTAAGAAATAATGCTAGTGGTGGCAACGGTAATGACTTAGCTCTCGACAACATTAGTTTTCGACCTTGTGGACCTGATGCATTTATCGATGCAGAAGAAACTATTTTTGTTTGCGAAGGTGCATCGGCACCTACAGAGATTACGGCTGATATTTCATCTGGCAATCCTGCCATTATCTGGCAATTTAGCACAGACAGTTTGATATGGGAAGACATCCCTAACGCTACAGGCCTATCCGTTTTCCATTCTAATTTTACAATTGGTACTTACTATTATCGCTACATCTCCGCAAACTCTACAGATGAAATCATCAATGATTTTTGTAACATTATTTCTGATGTGCTAGTGATAGAAGTTTTGCCGCTTCAATACGAACTTTTTGATACAATCTGTGCCAATACAACTTTTGCCTTAGGCAATCAAATGCTCACGATGTCCGGACAATATACAGAGACTTTCATTTCGTCCAGAGGTTGTGATTCTATGGTTAATCTCACACTAACAGTTTTAAGAGAAGAGGATCTCGACTTCAGTCCACAGTCCTTAGACCCTGCTTGCCACGATGGCTCCGATGGGAGTATAGAATTTATTCTTAATAATGGGCTACTTGGACCCTACAGCTATAGCCTAGATGGCATTCCACAACTAGTCAACCCCGTTCCTAATCTGACAGCGGGTAACTATACTATTGAGATTAGTAATCGAAATAATTGCGTTCAACTATTTAACATTACTCTCGACAATCCGCCAGAATTTATTTTGACCTTACCTCCAGACACTATCGTAGAGCTAGGGGAATCTCTGCAAGTTGAGCTCTTTGCAAATCAGCCGATAAGTAATTACAGCTGGTCGACCTCGGAGCTAGAAATATTTAACAACTTAGAAATTTTCGAATTTATACCTACAGTGTCCCAAACACATATTGTTACTGCAATAAATGAAGATGGCTGCATTGCAGAAGAAAATTTCACTGTAAGCATTACCCTTAACGACTTAGACATTTTCATTCCTAATGTTATAGATTTTAATAGTGTCACCCTCGACAATGTATTTACAATTGGTGCCAAGTCTGGCTTAATAAAAGAAATACGCAATGCCTATATTTATGACAGATGGGGGAATCTCGTTGCTCTCAAAAAGAACACCCAAGATCTAAATATATGGGATGGTAGAATCAATAATCTACCCGCTGTTCAAGGCATTTACACATATTTCTTAGAAATAGAATTAATAGATGGAAACATCTATCCCTTTAGCGGAGACCTTTTAGTGATACGCTAGCTTCTTGTAGGCCATAAATAGAAAAACAAATCTTAAGGCGTCCTTACAATATGTATATGCTTTGAGTTACAAAAAAATACACACCAATCATTCGCAATACTTTAAAATAAATTTTCCCCTCCGAACAATTTAAGCTTCAAAATCAAGTTAAATTTAAGAGAGGTACAATATAGAGCAGACAACATAGGGCAATATGTGAACAACTCAGTGTGTACTTCTCACTAAAAATTGGGCAATAATGGACCAATACAATTTGGTCTGATTCTTTAATACAAATCAGTTAAAAATGTATATCACACCAATTTTATCTCCCTTCCCTTAGGCTATCTAGACTTATTAGCAAAAAGTAATTGTTTATAAGTTACAGCCACTAGTCCATTAAGACTGGACTCAATTTTTTCTTTCTGTGTATAGTAAAGAGCTAGATGTCTATTCTCTAGACTGACTAGTCTTTAACTCAAATCTGCATAGTGCTGAAGATTTGACAGGACGCCTATGCCTATCACCAAGGGATATAGGGCAGCACTATTACCATTTATTCACAACTAAAAAAACAAACCATGTCTATACCAAAAGAACCCAGACAACTGATGATCAACATCATGTACTTGGTACTCACAGCAATGTTGGCTCTGAATGTTTCTGCAGAAATATTTAATGCCTTTAAAGTTTTAGACCAAGGACTAGTACAATCCAACTTGGCTCTAGACTCTAGTAACCAACCAATGCAAAAGGCCATCTACGAAGCGGCCAAAGCCAAACCCTCTTTTCAAAAATATGCAGACAGAGTGGAACCCATTCGCGAAGAAGCGCAAATACTTTGTGACTACATCACCGCCATCAAGGATTCTCTAATTACAGAATCAGGAGGCTTTGTTTTGGATCCAGATACCCAAGAAAATACAGAAGCTTTGGTCGGAGAAAAAAATACAGATGTAACGACGAGAATCCTTGTTGACAACCCAGCAGAAGAAGGTCTAGTTGATGGCGAAGGAGAAGAACTGAGAACAAAATTACTTGCCTTTAAAGAAAACATTGCCGCCTTCATCGACAAAGAAGACATAGAAAACTTTAAGTCAAATATTGCAGTCAATATCGATGACAGTACTTGGAAAGAGGCAGGTAAGGCCAGCTGGTCTCATATGAATTTTGAGTATATGCCCGTACAAGCGGTCATCCCTATATTTAACAAATACATCAACGATGTCAAATCAACTGAGGCTGCTGCCTTAAACTATCTTGGCAAAAAAGTAGGCATCGGTAAAGAAGATGCCGTCTTTGGCGACTTTACAGTAGTGGCCGCTCCAGAAAAATCTTACGTCATCAAAGGAGAACCTTACAGTGCAGAAGTTTTCTTAACAGCTTCTGCTGGTTCCGACTCTAGAACCAAAGTAGAGCTCTCGGTTAATGGTCGTCCACTACAGGTAGACAGAAGTGGCATAGGGCAATACACCATCAACACTTCCACACCGGGACCTCAAACTTACACAGCCGTAGCAAAAGTCTACAACCCTGTGACTGAGAAGACCTCGACATACGAGAAAAAATTTACTTATGAAGTCGGAGAAAGATCTGTTGCCATCTCACCGACCAAGATGAATGTATTCTACATAGGGGTAGACAATCCTGTAGAAATTTCTGCTGCAGGCACCAACTCCAATACACTAAGAGCAAGTATGAGCGGTGCAGGAGGAGGCTCGATAAGGAAAGCAGCAGACGGCACCTTTATCGTCAATGTCAAAACCCCTACAGGCAAAAATGAAACTGCTAAAGTTAATGTTGTTGCCGAAGGAATGAATGTCACCAAAGAATTTAGAGTGAAAAGAATTCCTGATCCCATCCCACAACTTTCCAAGTCTAAAGGCGGAGCCATGAGCAGAGGAGAGTTCAAACTACAGAAGGGTTTGTTTGCAGTGTTAGAGAACTTTGACTTTGAGGCCAGCTGTGATATTAAAGAATTTAAGTTAGTCAGAGTTCCAAAAGGTGGAGATGCTTCTGTCGTAATTAACAAAGGCGGAAGATATACTCCTCAGGCGCAAGCGCTTGTGCAGAAGGCCAAGAACAAAGACAAGTTCTACTTCGAAGATATCAAATGCGAATGTCCGGGAGATACCCGGCTCCGAGATCTAGGTTTGATGTTGTTCCATATTAAGTAATTAGTGCATCCAACTCTCCTTGGCTTTCTACTTATAGGAGGCTTGGGAGAGTTGGTATCTAAAAATGCTAACTGGTTATACAGATCAAGCTTTAGTTTCGTATAACGCTAATAGAGTAGCAGTTTTCTATAGGGCAACCACAGACTAAACCAAGGTCATACTTGTGATCCCCACATCCAGTAGAAGACGTCAGCACATCTATAAAAGGCAATCCATTAGGGATAGCACCTACACTGCCTGAAGTCAGTATATTACCATCAACATCAGAATCGATGTTATCATTATTACCAGTGTTAGCAGCAGTTATGCCTGGATAGGCTTCACCACCCACGGTTAATTCTCCTCCACCAAATTGGCCATCACCAAAAACTATAAAGTATTGATTCTGATAGTCAAGACCTGTCCAGCCAGACACTGGCGTTGCTATTCCGTTAGCATCTACTGTGACACCTGCAGCATCTACATTAAATTCATTAAAATAATAAAGGCCGCCATTGCTCGTAGTATCTTGCCCTACCAATAGCCCCGCATTATCAAACAGCTGCACTAAAACTTCATCAATTCCTCTTTCGCAAGCATCCTGAATACCATTAGCAATAGAATCACACCATACATAATTTCCGATTTCTAAAGGAGCAGGA
>CALBWK010000066.1 GCA_937969415.1 uncultured Saprospiraceae bacterium
GGAATTTGGGGGAGTGGTGGTGTAGTTATAGGGTAGTTATCGACAAGAATGAGAAAAACATGAACTTCTATGAATCAACAACTTTCGGCTTAAGAGTCACACTTTATGACTTAAAAAGCACTCAAATAACCAATATCAAAATCAGATTAATTCCTATGATTCATATTGGAGAACAACGATACTATAAAGAAGTTGAAAATGTATTATTTGACACAGATATGATTCTGTATGAAGGATTCAAAATAAGAAACAATCAACTAAGGGTTAAGAATAGAAAAGTCTTGGCTAAAAGATTGAAATTAGTCACTCAAGCTCAGTTTGATTTAAAGCAATTCAAGAACAAATTGGTACATGCGGATTTCGATTCTGAAACTGCAAAAGAAAAATGGAAAAAGCTACCTCTTTATGACAGACTCAAATCAAGTATATTTTTCCCTATTTATATGTATTTCCAAGATAGAACATTAACAAGAGCAAAATTTGTAAAGTACTTTATGAAATCAAACGTTGATATTGACAAAAGTGAAGGTCCAATGTTTGACAAGAAAGAAAGATTAAAAAATTACTTTCATTATGAGAGAGACGAAGTCTTATTCAAACAGATCGATAAAACTATAGAACAGAATAAAAGAGAAACAATGCATATGTCAATAGTTTATGGAGCAGGACATATGGAATCAATATTCAGATACTTAAGTCGTAAATATGAATACAAAGCACTCAGTGGAGAATTTATTGATGTTTTTACAACATAAAACAGATATGAAATCCAGTCGATAACACTAGATATCATTCCATACTTATCTGCAAATGCTCAAGAGCTAAACACATAAGTACAGAAGATTTCATTATTCGTTATCTCTAATTAGAATTCAAAAATGAAATTGACAGATAAAGAATTATTCGAATTAATACACTTAACACAGAGGCCAGGTATGTACATTGGCAACAGTGAAATTAAATCGATTGAAGCTTTTCTAATTGGTTATGATTTCGGAAGAAAAGGCGAAGTCAGAATCCATAGACAACTAATCAAATTCATATTTGATAATCATCGCAACATTAAAGAAATTGCTGATTTAGAAAAACGAAATGTTCATTTATTACAATTGCAGTTAGATATACTCTCAAAAGAATTAAACAAAGCAGAATTACAGATTTTTAAAGAAGAAACAATGAAGTTCTTTATTAATGTATCAGACAATGAAAATAAATCTCAATACAAGAGCTATATGAAAAATGAAATTATCGAAATTCTTAAGACAGATTTAAGCCAAATAAATTTATCAACAAATAAATTAATTATTCCCAGTCGAATTGGGTCTTTTGCGAAACAAATAAATGAATGGTAAGGAAAAAATTTTGATGATGAAACAATAAAACAACTAAATTCAATCAATGAATTACAAATAGAGAAGCAGGTTTTACTGATGAAGAACTCAAATGCAAATGATATAAATAGCAAAATAATTTCAGCTTCAAATAGCTTGCTTGAACGATTAAGAATAGACAAAGAAAACTAGAGATAACACTAGATATCAGATCATATCTCTTTGTACCTCAGAGAGACGATCGATATAATTATCCGTATCGGTCATACCAGAGCCTCTCCCGACAACCAAATCTCGAAAGAACTAAAACAAGTAAATCAACAAATCATTCCTTAGACTAAACTGGGAGCAAAACGATTTTGCTAACTCAATATCTTCAGATTTTCTGAATTTTAATACATAAACTATAGTAATTCAACAAAACGTTTTTGCGCAATTCAGAAAATGAAAATAATTTAAAGTAATGAAAGATATTAAGCTTAAGATTCATTTAACAGAAGCATAAACTGATTGAATTAAACAAATCCATTTAAAAAGCCTGAAATGCGATCAATTACTCTAAACATTATAAACATTTCGATTAAGATTCAGAGACTAATCGTTCTAATTTTAGCATCAGCTATTGCATCAATTGCTTTTATAAATTTGTGGTTTTTAGGTGCACCGATATTGTACATCTTGTATATTGCCTATTGTATACTTAGTTCTAAAGCTAAACTAACCTCAGATATAGAAATTTTAAGATACGACTTTAAAACCCAAGTAGTTAAACTTGTTAAACCAATAAGCATAAAAACCTGTTGGGATTATTCTCACACTGAAGGTGCTAAATATCCTTTTTTAGAAACTGCCAAAGTTGTGGCTGGTCAAAATGTAATAAATGTGTACATCGAAATAAAGGGTAAGTTAAACTCTAGAATCAAGTTTCTTGACCAAATAAAATATAGCTCTGTATTTCCAAATGAAATAGAATATCAGAAACAAAATGTCGATTTAGATGAATATATTCCTATTCATAATTATAGAAAACTATTAGCATTCTTAGACAAGGATACAGAATCTTAAAAATGAAATACGACCGATAACAGTGTGATCACAGCATACCTTTCGGGATACGCTGTATACACGTAATCCGTTATAGAGAAATTAAAATCACAAATATGAGAAGGACAACGGAAATTCGGATTCAATTACCTGATCATAAGAACCTTGAGAGTTTATTTGGTGATGACTTACCAAAATTTGAAATAAGGTATAAATCTAACCCAAGCATATGGGAATTTAGAAGTCAAAATTTCAAACATAGTCTCTATTATGATTCAAAGAAATCAAGCAAAATAGTTTCTGTTGAGGATAAACTATCCAAAAGAGCAATAAGTTGGTATGTTCTAATTCTTGTACTTCTTGGGCTGGTAATATATTTTAGAATGCAAGGCAAATTTGAGTTGAAGTTTTCTTGGTATATGATCTTATCTACGGCTTTGACAGCTTGGATAATAACGAAACTGGGTATTGGATTAAAAGACCAATTTGAAGATGACCACAATTATCTTGTGAAATACTTTTCTAAGTACGAGTCAATTAATTGAGATAACGAAACACTCTCCCTACTCCTTTATACTCCTGACCACCCTCTGCGGGAATGGTATCACAATGCCTTCTTCTCTAAACAACTTATCAATCTCCAAACGTATATCACTCTTGATATCTTCGATGATCATAAGATTTCTCGTAAAAAAGTACAATGTAAAATCTAAAGACGATTCTCCGAAATCTTGGAAGCGAACGAATGGGGATGGAAAGTCAATGATATAAGGATTGTCTTTGACGGATTTGAGCAGCAGCTCTTTGACAACAGTCGTATCCGTTCCATAGGCAACACCGACATTAATTTCAAATCTTACTTTGTCATTGTTGTGGTTCCAGTTGATGACTTTTTCATTGACCAGTTTGTGATTGGGTAGTAGAAGGTCTATGTTGCCTCTAGTTTCCATACGTGTAGATCGCAGGCCTATCTCTTTGACGGTACCCACTTGACCATCTACCTCCAGCACATCCCCTACAGAT
This sequence comes from uncultured Saprospiraceae bacterium, assembly GCA_937969415.1. GTDB lineage: Bacteria > Bacteroidota > Bacteroidia > Chitinophagales > Saprospiraceae > RFSX01. The sequence goes on from CALBWK010000066.1 coordinate 3,399, forward strand.
ACACTCCGCTCAAAGAGCAATACCAGACCTGAGATAAAATCATTGAAGGTCTGCTGTAACCCGAGCCCTATACCCACCAACAAAGCCGCCGCTCCACCGAGTAACAAACTCATATTAATACCAAAGGCACCTAGGGCAAAAATGATGGCGATGACATAGACAATGTACTTGACTAATTGATTAATCGCGTAGCGTGAGCCCACCTCCATCTTTCTCGTCTTGTATATACCAAGAAGAAAGAGCTGAGTAATACCCCACACAACCAATCGCGCTATCATAATAACAAGTAGTGCATACAGGATATTTGATACACCAAACTTGACTATCTCTCCGTTGATGGTCTTCTGATACAAGGTGAGATCCCAGTTAAAATTTCTAATGAGATAACTGGCGATGATGAGGTAGAAAACATACTTAAGGGTGGCTTTGGCACTGGACTCTGAAGTGTCGACTAGAGTAGTGGCTTCGCTTTGATTGGATTCACTTCTTACATAATAGTTGTGAATAAATAGATTAGACAAGAGCCAATGGAATAGACGCATCACCTGTACAAAGGTCGCGGCCCGCACTAGGGTCAATACACTTATCCTTATATGTTCTTTTTGATAAATGACAAAATCTAGGCTTAGAATGAGTACTAGGCAGAGTAAAAACAGAAGTAAGGCTAGGCCTCTAAAAAGTTTGTTGAGTTTAAGCCGCTCTATTTCATTTATTTCAGTGATCGTAAATACTTGCGGGAAGAATTTACGAAGCGTAATCCTATATATCGTAAATAATAAAAAGACAAGTGCAATCGCCATCGCCAACTGACCGACAGTAATATCCCTGTCGCCAATCTGGAAAAGTGCATATAGCAGTATGTCTTTCATCTTCTTAAAGCTAGCTAATAGAGATTACAAAGTATGTTTAAAATTGGAGTTTCTACTCTGTTACAATTGCGCATAGACAAGGGATTTGGTTTCAAAAAAATCCTCCTCGTAGTAATCAGTTAGAGCCACTTGCTCGAAATAACCTTGCTTATTGACCTCCTGTAATTCCTCTGTGAGATCACCTCCCTTAAGGGTGATGAGTCCATTGGGCAGGGCATTGCGGTGATCTTTGGATATAAGATGTCTACACTGTGGGATGAGTTTGTTCATCCTCGTTACCGCTCTAGCCAGTACAAAGTCAAAGGTTTGCTTCAGTTCTTCTGACCGCTTCTGATATCCTACGGCATTTTTTAATCCTAGTGCTTGTATGACCTCATTGACGACGCCTATTTTTTTAGCAGTACCATCGATGAGTAGAAACCGACATTGTGGAAAGAGTATAGCCAGCGGTAAGCCGGGGAAGCCTCCACCTGTACCCAGATCGACCAGCTCCGTATCTTCTACAAATGAGGTAAACTTTGCGATGGCAAGACTGTGGAGTATATGTTTGATGTAGAGCTCTTGGATGTCTTTACGAGAGATGACATTGACTTTCTGATTGAGCTCGAGATAGAGTGGCCCCATCTGCGTGAACTGGTCTTTTTGTAGCTCCGTCAGTTGGGGGAAATAATGAAATATCTGTTCTAAATCTTTTACCACTCTTTCTTTTTTGGGAAAAGTACTGAAAAGCTGAATACAACATAATAGACCGCCAGCGCTAAATCAAAAATGGGGAACAATAATGGATGAAACTGTGTCTCTAATCGTCGGCAAAGCTTACTTACAATTGGGGCCAAGCAAAGCAGTCTCAGTGCAAACAGTGTCCAGCCCACTATCACCTTGGCGCTAAAAAGGCTCCAGAAGAACAAGGCGTAGAATCCTATGTGACTTAGAGAATAACCACTTAGCAGGAGTATAGTGCTTAGTTTGTAGCTAGTTGCTGTACTATAGTGTCTCCTCTTTTGTTGTATATACTTGCTCCAAGTAGGCTCGGCTTCTGTCTGTACGAAGCTAAGGGGGTCTATACAAATGGTTGTATTATCTGGGGTAGCCATTTGCATCACTGTAAGGTCGTCATCTCCAGAAGAGAGGTGCTGATAACGATCCAGGTAGGCCTTGCTGAGCAGTGCTTTATCATAGCACAGATTACGGCCGACACCCATATAAGGTCTGCCCCTAAGTGCAAAGGAGAGATAGAGGAGCGCCGTCATCCAAGCTTCAAAATGCGACCACCAGCTGACTAGCGTTTTATGGGCTCTATAAGGGCTGTAGCCTAATATGAGCTTGTGTTTGGACGTATTTCTGGCCTGAATCATCGTCTCTAACCATCGAGAAGTTAAGGGACGGCAGTCAGAATCGGTCAGAATGACCCACTGATGTCTGCTTTTAACAATTCCTTCCCACAAAGCTTGCCTTTTGCCTATGTTATTTTGCTTAACTTCGTGTACGAAAAGATTCCTCTTTTCATTATCTATCGTTTTTAGGATTTTGAGGGTGTCATCTGTGGAATAATCATCAGCAATGTGGATTGTATACGCAGAGTGTGCTTGGTTTAAGATGTTTGGCAGGTTTTCTTTGAGAAGATGTCCAGCATTTTTGGCACAAATGACGATGCTGATCGGCTCTGTAGGTGTTTGGTCAGAAGCGTTATTTGGAGATTTGTAATCAGATAGGGCCTTAAAGAAGTAATACCAATATATCAGCTGAACTAAGGCACTGATAATCAAAAGAATAGTCATCTGGTTTACAAAAGATCCTGTGATAGATGTAAACGTAAAGATATTTTATCTTGTCTACGTTATAGTTAAGTGTGTCTAAATCTAGACTTTCTAGTAGTATCTATCCCGAAAAATCACTGAAAACAACTTAAATAGCTAATAATTCGACATCTATATATTATATTTTATAATAATATATTTGTTGATTAACACGATGTATAATGAAAAATTTACTTGTATTTGCCTTGGTGTTCGCTACTTCTAGTGTTTTTGGTCAGATGATGATCAATGGCGTGCCTACCTATGGTAACGAATGGATAGATTATTCTGCGACGCATATAAAGATGTCAGTCGAAGAAGAAGGTATGTACAAAGTGACCTTCAATGACCTCGTTGCTAACGGCTTTTCTGCAGGACAATTGAGAGGAGCAGATCTCCAATTGCATTCTATGGGTAAGCAAGTCCCTATGCATGTCACTTCTTCAGGAGTATGGACGAGTAGTGACTATCTCGTGTTTCACGGTCAAGGTCAAAAAGGAGAATTGGATGCGCAGCTATTTGAAGATGCAGAAAAGGAACATCTCAATCCTGAATTCAGTATGTTTTCTGAAACAAGAAGTTATTATCTCTCGGTTAGGCCGAATGGTGTGAACCCTGAGCGCTACCAAGAAAAAAGTAATGATTTAAGTGGGACACTACCTCTTCCAGAGAGTTTCTTTATGGAAAGAGAGATGCAGGTTTTCAGTGAGTTTGAGTGGAGCCCAGGAACTCTCATAACACAGGATGTACATTATTCTCACTTTGTCGCTAATGAAGGCTTTGCTTCTACGCTTAGAAGAGAGACAGAAGTGGAGTTTCTTTCAGAGGATTATTATACAGGTACAGCACCTTCTCCTAAGCTGAGATTTAGAACAGGCGCCAATAATGTTAATCACCTAGTCGATGTAAGTTTTAATAACTCTACACTTTTTGAAGATAGTTACTCTGGTGCTCAGGTTAAGGAATATGATAGTGAGATTCCTTCAAATTTTGTAAGGACTAACAATATCAATAGAATGAAAATCAGAGGTTTTACGGGCTCTGATAATACCAATATTGCCTTTGCAGAGTTTACTTATCCTAGAACTTTCAATGCCAATGGTCAAGACATAGTTAAGTTTTATTCTAGTGAAAGCAATTTTCAGCAGTACATAGAATATCAAAATTTTGACGGTAATGATCCTTTAGTTTTTGATGTAGAAAACAAGTGCTTTGTTAGAGCCGTAAAAGAAGGTAACCTAGCCAAGTTTTTATTGCCTAGCGCTGCAATCAAAAGTGCTAAGTGTTTTGTAGTAGATGAATCAGCATTATTGAGTCCAGTTTCATTTGAGGAGAAGCAATTTACTTCTTTCGATAATATGAATCCGAACTTCTTGATCTTGACAAGTGAAGTGCTCAATGTAAATGGCGCAGGAGGTAATCCTATTGAAGAATATGCAGCATTTAGATCATCGAATGAAGGCGGAAATTATCGTACATCAATTATTAATGTAGAGGATATATTTGATCAGTTCGGTTGGGGTGTCGCTGAGCACAGTCTTTCAGTTAGAAACTTCGCCCAGTATGTACAATCTAGGTGGCCAGATTTTGAGATGGTGTTTATAATCGGGAAGGCACTAACGTATAGCAATAAAGATAATTCCACAACGATAGATAATATTGTTCCTACCTATGGAAGACCAGGTTCAGATGTCCTGATGTTTGCAGAGAATGACAAGTCCTATCCGTATGTTGGTGTAGGCAGATTAGCAGCACAAAATGCTGAAGACGTATACAACTACCTGGATAAGGCAAGAAGCAATGCAAGACTTTCTGACGTAGCTAATTTGACTATACAAGAAAGAGTGTGGCGAAAAAATGTCATACACCTCAGTGGAGGAGATGTCAATATCCAACAAGACTTATTTAACAAGCTCACCTTTATGGAGTCTCTCATTGAGACCAACTCATATGGTGCAGAAGTGAATACTTTTAGAAAAGTGTCTTCGGACCCAGTCACAACAGCCTTATCACAAGCCATCTTAAATCAAATTAATGATGGGATTTCAATGCTGTCCTTTTTTGGACACTCTTCAGCAGGAACTTTTGATTTTAGTGTAGAGGATCCATCTATCTATGGAAATCAGGGCAAGTTGCCATTGATTTTTTCTATGGGTTGTCACTCAGGCGATATCCACGAGAACACATTCTCATTGAGTGAAAATTTTATACTCACTAAGGACGTGGGTTCTGTAGCTTTTATGGCTTCTTCGGGCAATGCTTTTGCAGATGCCTTGGCGAGAGTGGGCAATGGATTTTATGATGAAATAGGAACAGACTTTTATGGTCAGCCGATTTCGTTAGCGATAAGAGATGTACTAGAAGGTATCTTCGAGGGGCTGATGCAAAATTACAATCAAGGCCCTCAGACTTTGCCTTTCTCTGATACTTATGTCGATATGATCACCTTGATGGAACAGAATACACTTCACGGTGATCCAGCTGTTGTACTCTTCAATGCTCCAGAGCCTGATTATGTTGTTGATTTCGAATCATTACAAACAATGTCAGTGGTCGGAACTACAGATGATTTTGTTGAGCTAGAATTTGATATCCTTAACCTTGGTAGAAACACAACTCGAGACACAATTAACAACTATATAATTCATACTTACGGTAGTAAGGTGGATACAATTTATTTTACTTCAGAGACACCAGTGAATAGGCTACACGTAGCTGTACAACTGCCTAATCCAGGAGAAGCGGCTATCGGGAAAAACTGTATCAATATAGTTCTCGATGTAGACAATCAGATTCCTGAAGCACCTTTACCTTCAGCTGAAGAAAATAATGACATGATGCGGGCTTGGAATCTGCCCGAGGGTTTCTGCTACTTTGTATTTAATAGTAATGCACAACCAGTATATCCACCTCAGTATGGAATTGTCCATAATGTAGGTGTAGATCTTATTGCATCTTCTTCTAATGCTCTTGAAGAGAAATCTTATTTCTTGTTAGAGATCGATACAACAGAAAGTTTTGATAGCCCCTTATTGCAAAGAGGTGAAGTCTTCTCTTCCCCTGCAACAATAAGATGGAATCCCAATATCACGTACCAAGATGAGACGGTCTATTACTGGAGAGTTAAGCCTAGGGATTTAGCACAGAGTATCTGGAATCAGAGTTCTTTTGTGTATCTCGATAATGGAGCACCAGGATGGAATCAGAGTCACTTTTATCAGTTAGACGATGATAATTATGAGACCTCATTTATTGACTCACTGACAAGAGACTGGACATATGTCGATAACATTAATGACATTATAATCAAGAATGGCCTCACTGTAAATGACGGCCCTACAGAATTCTTTCCTAATATGTCTTATGGTGCCAATGTAGATCAATACATACATCATTTTGGGGAGTTAGAGTCTGGGGTTTATTTGGCAGTTTTTGATGGTGTTACAGGGGTGGCCAGAACCAACAGTAATCCTTTTGGAACTGCAGGAGATTTTGGGAGTGTCTTAGATGCAAATTGGGCAACGACCTTTGCTTTCTTCCCTTATTGGACAAGGACAAAAGAGGAAAGAGCCAATGTGATCAACTTTATGGAAAATATCGTCCAAGACGGAGACTACCTTGTTTTTATGACGATACATCGAGAGGATGCTCGAGTTACAGATGATTATAGAGCGGACTTGTGGGCGGCCGATGGAGCCAATGGAGATCCAGATATCTTCAGTACATTAGAAGATAGATATGGTGCGACACGTGTAAGAGAATTGGCTACAGGAAGGCCAGTGCCTTATATTTTTGTAGGTAGAAAAAATGATCCGACGTTTGATGTTAAGGAAATAAAAGGTAGTGGTTATAATTCTAGAATAGAATTGTCCTTAGATATAATTGCTAAGTGGGATAGAGGAGCAATTAGCTCTACTACTATCGGTCCAGCAACCAAGTGGGATAGATTGTTGTGGAATATTGATGAGATAGACCTACAAGAAGATGAATTTAGATTCGACATATACGGTATTGACGTTAATGGCGAGAGGACTTTATTATTCCAAAATGTAGATGAGTTTACATTTGACCTATCGTCTATCGATGCAGCGCAGTATCCACATTTAGAGTTAGAGCTATTTAGTGCGGATGAGACTTCTAGGACGCCACCTCAGTTGGAGTATTGGAGAGTTTTATTTGATGGTATCCCTGAGGCTGTTCTTGATATAGAAAACAAGTTGGTCTACCAATCTGATAGCCTCTTGATGGGTAATGAATTTAAGTTTGAGACTGTAGCGACCAATGTTACAGATATCGATATGGACAGCTTACTCGTAGAGTTTTCTATAACAGATGCTAACAATAATGTGGAGACATACAACAAGCGATTCGCTCCACTGAAGGCTAACGAAAGTGTACCTGTAGATTTTAGTATTAATACGACAGGACTACTAGGTGATAACGTGTTTAGAGTAGAAATAAATCCTGGTCCAGAACAGCAAGAGCACCATTACTTTAATAATCTCGGATTGAGATCTTTTAATGTAGGCGGTGATAATGTCAATCCATTATTGGATGTCACCTTTGACGGTGTCAGGATTATGAATGGGGATATTGTAGCAGCTTCGCCTGTGATCAGTGTATTATTGAAAGACGAAAATACCTTCTTCCCAATTACGGATGTCTCCAGTTTTTCTCTAGGCTTACAAGCGCACCCAGATATTCAGTCTTTTCCTGTTGACTTGACGGCGGATAATGTCAACTTCTTTCCTTCGGATTCTACTAATGGATACTGTGCACGATTAGAATTTACTCCAGAGCCGGCCTTAGAGTCAGGAGAGTATACACTCTTGGTACAAGGAACAGATGCTTCAGGCAATTTGTCAGGAGCTAATAGTGTGGAGATAGATTTTCAGGTTGTGAGAGAGGCAACAGTCACCAATATCTTGAACTATCCTAACCCGTTCTCTACGCAGACACAGTTTGTATTTACCTTGACGGGGGCGACAGTTCCAGATGTATTTACTATACAGATTTTCACCCTATCTGGTAAGGTGGTCAAAGAAATCACCAAGGAAGAAATGGGCAACCTGAGGATAGGACAGAATAGGACAGATTATAGATGGAATGGAACTGATGACTTTGGCAATAAGCTTGGAAATGGTGTCTATCTCTATAGATTAATTACCTCTCAGGTAGAGGGAGAAGACCTATTACATTTTGGTAATGAGAATATAGATGGCTTTTTCAATAAAGGATTTGGTAAATTGGTGATCATGAGATAATCATTGATCTCCTTGGACACAGAAAAGCAAAAAACATATAATAAATGGAGCTTAGGCCTTGTGATGGTCCTAGGCTCCATTTTTCTTTTGTATCTCAATGTCTTGATGCCTTATCTGCCTGGCGATGATCATATCTTCCAGTTGAAGATACCGAGCGAGGGCATTATCGGACAAGAACGTATAGCGAGCCTCTCTGATTTGCTAGAGTCTCAGATAAACTTCTACAACAACTACCACTATAGGGTACTGAATCATAGTTTACTCCAGATCCTGCTGTTGCTGCGCACTTGGGTATTTGATGTATTGAATGTGCTAGTCTATTTTTTGTTACCCTTTTCTATTTTGCCAAGAAAGGCGCAAGTCTTGGACTACACTGCCAAATATGTTTTTTTACTCTTTTTTATTTGGATGTTTCATTTTGATCTCGGGCGCTGTTATTTTCTGACGACAGGTGCATTGAATTATTCTTGGCTATTGATTCCACAATTGCTTTATGTCAAAGTGCTGCTACGCTATCTAGAGCAAGGCTATAGCTCTCCTTGGTTAGTGGTACTGGCGATGGCTAATATTAATTCTAATGAGAATGTGCAGATAGTCCTCTTTATACTGAGTCTATATGTGTTGTTTAAGGCCAAGCGAAAGGCCGTTGTATTAAGTACAGTAGTTCTCTTGCTCGGAGGCTTGTTTATGTTGGCATCTCCCTCTGTGGGATCGCGCCTAGCTGAGCAAGGTTTTAGAACAGGTGGGTGGCTGCCGCATTTGATTGAGTATATAAAGCGGGCTGTCTTTTTTGGCTTGCAGTATTGGCCGATTGTTTTGCTGGCTGTGTTGGCAGGTAGGCGTGCTAGGAGACCACAAAAACACAGGACTTTAATGCTCCTTGGTGGTGCGGTTTTGTCGATTTTGGTGATGGTCGGCATCCCACTTTTCGAGCCGCGCTCTGCTATTTTTGGTTTCTTTTTGTCACTGATGTGGCTAGGATTTTATAGCAATAGATTACGACTGCCCAAGGCCTTACTCTATGCGATGCTTCTGCTGGGTACTATAGTAGGGATAATGCGCTTGCCTGATTTTCGGGCACAAAGAATCCGACACGATGCCAATCAAGAACTTCTGGATAGTAGTGATAATAATATCTATCTAGAACCTTATTGCGACCAAGTCCGGCGCTCTTACCTCCTATGCTACCCGCTGAGCGAAGATCCCAACTTTATAGATAATAAGAGCTTGGCAGCAGTGTATGACAAGAATAGTGTACGGCAACGCGTCAGACAATTACCAGACTATAAGCTCACTGATCTTTCCAGCACAAGTATCCCCGATTTGCTCTATGCGCAACAAGGCCGGACACTAGATGTCTTCGTAAATGGTGAGTCGGAAACGGAAAACTACTACATCCTCCGCGGCTCTAGAAAAGGCTTAAATTCTCATCGATTAATGGATTTTATCCCAGAAAGGTGGAGGCTCTTTTTCTTAGATTACTTAGAGGATGTCACAAGTCGAGAGATGCCCTATGTGACAATAGAAGGGCAGCGTTTTCCACACCTAGAGATAAGCAATTATCAACACTACAAGTATGTGCTGATTAGTGCTTATGATATAAATCTACACGATAGAGTGGGAGAGATAATAAAACTAGATTTGTCCGAGTTCCAATAATTTCATCACCGCATCAGCAAAAAATTTCTGAGTCCAATTGGTAAATTTCATTTTCTGATAGTCGCCCCAGATAGGAAGGGATGAGGGTATAGCGCCTTTGTTAAGCGACAGGTGACGCTGACCTTTTAGGAGTGGTAGTAGTAGGGTAGCGACAGGTTCTAGATACGCCTCTCTGCCCGTGCGCTCATAGACGATGAGATAGAGGAGTGCCAGTTGCGCATTGCCAGCAGCACAGATATAATTGTAATTGCCTTCCCATTTCTCGTTGTAAGTAGCGGCAACTTTGTTTTCACTTTTTATTAGTGTGGTGAGTGTTTTAAGTGTGGCTTTGACTTGCTTTTTTATGGGTCTAGAGTTTACTATTTCTGAATATTCCCAGAGGCCGCGCAAGGTGTAGGCAATCGTATGGGTATATGCCGCTTCTCCCTTTCTAAACCCCCATTCTCTAAAGCTATAATTTTCATTCTGTTGCGCAAGGATCTTCTCCACCATTGCCTTGGTTCGCGAGGAGACTTTAGAATCGATGACGTTTTCTGCAAAAGCCAGTGGCCAGGCTATTCTACTGTAATACGTCGGTTGATAACCTTCGATGTAGTGGTGGGATATAAATTGACCTTCGTCATCTAGTAGGTCTCGCAGCCAATCTCTAGTAAGTTCTATTTCCTGTAACAACTCATCGGGATTGTCCACATAAGGTACTAGCGTCAAGTGTCCTAATAATATCTGTGCTACATCAAAGACTATGGGCTTGCCGCTTTCAGTATTACTATGATAGCCACCATCTTGAGTCCGTAGTTTTTCGAAGAAGTGTAATTGTTTTTGAGCAAGACTTGAGAGTCCGAGAAGCGGGAAGTAACGATTACCTTGCAATAGAGTAGGGATGAGATAGCCAGTCGTCTCTGGGTAAGGGGGAGCCCACTGTCCTAGTACATTTCTAGATGCACTAGAGCCGAGATATTTATTGGCCTTAAAGCTGTTGTAGATCCAGATAAGATTGCTGCGTAGAGCTGAGGATAGTTTCTCTTTGCCGCCAAGCTGGTCGATTATTTCCGAGAGCTTAGACAAGGAGATCAGGTTTTAGGATACTGATGGCCAATTTCAATAGAGGATTGTGAATTTTCTGAATCTTATAATGCGGACTCAGTTGTCCTCCGAAGGCTCTCAGATAGAACTCTACTTCTTGCAACATAGATCCTTCAAAATCTGTGATCGTTGTATCCAGTTGGAACATCGTCTCCCAGATAAGATAGCCGAGCGCACCATTAGGTGTAGCGTCTGGCATATTGAAATTGATGATACCGTAATTTCTATGTTTATCTCTAGCGATGATAACACCAGCCATTAATTCTCCTGTTTCTGTGTTGTGGCACCCTTTGGCGATGATCCGATCTGTCCCTTTGAAGTTTTCAAATAGCTGCCGTACAGCGGTCGGATTGTAGGGTAGGGGCTTGTTTTTTTTCTGAAAAGACTTTTCGATGAGAGGCCAGATACTTTCGTAATCGTGGTCCTTTATGATGCTCATCTTTTCGAGTTGATTGAAGCTGCGTCTGAGATTCCCTTTCAGTTTTTGTTTGAGGGTTTCTTTGCCTATCGTCTTGTCCATAAGATAGGTGTACCGCGTCGTCTGTTTGTAGCCCTCCCAGTAGAAGGGCAGCCAATTCTGAAAGTCAGGATAGTACTGTTGAAAGTATAGGCTACACTTGGGGAGTTGAGCGATTAACTCTTTGGTAATCTTGACCTCGTGAGAGACAGTCTTATGTGCTTTATAATCAGATGGATAGAAGATGTGGATGCCATTATATGCTGTCATCGGCGGCATCAGAATCAAGGTAAAACCTCTATATTTTCGTATGTGATAGACGAGGACACCAGTTAGTTCGCCGCCTTTGTTTTTAGCTAGGGCTACATCCCAGTCTCCTTTGACACAGACAGCATCCATCCATTGTGGGGTGAACTGTATCGGCAGATCGTAGTTAACGTGTATACGGCGATATTCTTCTTTGGCGCTGATAGTTTTTCTTTGTACAGCACCAAAGTTAGTGATTCTGTAGGCAAAGGCATTCTTTGTAACTTGACGTGCTACTGATGAAAGCAACCCAAAAAGATCTCAAGGCCGCCCTCGACTGGTTTAAGTCCAAAGATTGGTAAGCCTTTCCATTTCAAAAAGAAACGTGGAAGGCCTTTCTAGAGGCTACTCTGGCGCTGTCAATGCACCTACTGGCAGTGGTAAGACCTATGCCCTCTATCTCGGCGCACTGATGACCGCTCTCCGTCAAGACAAGCTACTCAAGAAAGGTCGGCTCTGATAGATGACTTGGCCACACAATACAATATTGATTTGAACAGATTCTACAGCACAGGCATGTCCAACGGGGGCTTCATATCCTACACTTTGGCTTGTGAACTGAACGATAAGATTGCTGCCATCGCTTCAGTGACTGGGACTATGACCACTTTTCAGGTGGCGTGACTTGCGATCTAGGTGTAGTGACCCCTATCATGGAGATTCATAGTACGGCTGATGAGGTGGTACCTTTTGATGGAGACAATAATTTCATAGCACCCATAGATGCAGTAATGACTTTTGGGTCGGGCACAACAATTGCATAGAGAGACAGCTGACTTTGAACAAATCGAAGATGGCAATGACCAAGATGGCAGTACTGTTTTAATTAGTTTGAAGGTTGTGTCATAATGACTTAACTTTAAAACAGCTATTATAATGCTTTTTCAAAACGAGAAAGTTATGTAGATTGTAATCATTTAAGTTTTATAGACAACTCGATTCTATGGATTGTGCTCCGACCTGCTTGCGTATGTTTGCTAAGCATTATGATCAGTCTTACAGTCTCCCTTTTCTACGTGAAAAATGCTATATCGATAAGGCAGGCGTCGTACAGATTGTAGAGCACTGATTGAAGATGATAAAGATGTTTATAGTAAGCCTGCTAGGTGTTCGTACGATCCTTATAGTGGAGAATGGTCTCAAAATAACAACACAGAAATTTGAATTTCGCCAATTTATTATTCAATAATTTTTATAGAATTATGCTAAAATTTTTCTGTACTTTATTTATGTATTTTTTTTGTTTCATTCTGTAATCGCCCAAGAAGCCATAGAGTGTAATTTGTCTTTTAGTAAATTCGATTATCTAATTCATGAAATAAAAGATACAACTGAAGCATTAATTGTTCTTGAAGATTGCGGGAATTGTCAAGAGTTTAAGTCAGTTTACAGACATCAGTTTGCTTCCAGGCCATATTTTGAAAGAGGTTTGCTAGAGTTGGCTAAGACGGAACTTATTTATGCTGTGGAGAAAGGCTTGTTCTTAGATTATTCGGACTCAGCAAGTTTTTGGGAGCTGTTCAGAGAAATAAGTGCTAGCTATGGTTCTGAGTTTGCTATGAAATTAGTTATAGTCCAGGAAGATAAACTTGCCTCGATGTCTTCTGAGAACCTAGAAATCAGACAGAAATTATTGTCCATTCATAATAGAGACCAAAGGTTAAGAAGTAAACCAAAATATAACGAGGCAAGTGCTTATGAGTTTATATATAAATTGTATGGTGATCGGGAGGATGATGAAGCTATCCACCGAAAAAAAATAGAATTGGCAAGAGAATTCACTATCAAGGATTCTCTAGTATTATTAGAATTTGTTGACATTTCAGATAGTCTGGGTTACGTCCCAAATCCTAATGACCTTATGTTTAATGATATTTCTACATTGATGAGTCATACATCTCATATGCTTTTTGATGGAATTGATGACTTATATTATAAGTCCGTTATCAAAGGAACAATTTCTCCAAGGTTTTATGCGTGGTATAAAGGATATTATGAAGAGTACTTTGGGGATGGTAAGACTTTTAGTTATTACTATACGCATGGGGAAAATATGTTTGCAGATTCGACACAAGAGGAGATTGATACTATTAATTCTAAAAGAGCTACCATTGGACTTCCATTTTTGCCGTTTAATATTTTTAGTGAGGGTGGCATAAGATGATTCGAAGTTAGTGATTCTGTAGGCAAAGGCATTCTTTGTAACTTAACGGGCTACTGATGAAAGCAACCCAAAAAGATCTCAAGCCCGCTCTCGACTGGTTTAAGTCCAAAGACTGGAAAGCCTTTCCATTTCAAAAAGAAACGTGGAAGGCCTTTCTAGACGGCTATTCTGGTGTCGTCAATGCACCCACAGGCAGTGGCAAGACCTATGCCCTTTATCTCGGCGCACTGATGACCGCTCTCCGTCAAGACCAGCTACCCAAGAAAGGTCCGTATATCATTTGGGTGACCCCTATACGTGCACTGGCCAAGGAAATCAAGATCTCCATAGACAAAGCGAATAAAGGAATGGGTTTAGATTGGGTAACGGCCATCCGATCGGGAGACACCACGACGACCCAGCGCAAAAAGCAACTGACGCATCCCCCAGAAGTATTTATTACGACACCAGAGAGCCTTCACGTCATATTAGCAAGCAAGAGCTATGCAAAGTTCTATACAGGAATCCAAGCCATTATCGTTGACGAGTGGCACGAGCTGATGGGCAGCAAGAGAGGCGTGCAGACTCAGTTGGCTATATCTCGATTTAGAGGACTCAACCCAGGCTTACGCGTATGGGGAATTTCTGCGACGATAGGCAATCTAGATGAAGCTGTCGATGTCTTGCTAGGAGAGCAGGAAGAGAGGCGCAAGCTCATCATCTCGGACGTCAAAAAGAAAACTAAAGTCATTTCTATTTTTCCCGATAATGTGGAGGAATATTCTTGGGCAGGTCACTTAGGACTAAAGCTAGCGGAGAAGGTCCTGCCGATTATATATAAGAGTAAGACGACTCTCATCTTTGTTAATACAAGAGCCAAATGTGAGCTGTGGTATCACCGATTATTAGAGTTGGATCCTAGCTTGGCAGGCGATATGGCCATGCATCACGGGTCTATTGCTAGAAATCTAAGAGAGTGGGTAGAAGAGGCGTTGTATGAGGGTCGTTTGTCAGTGGTGGTATCGACTTCTAGTCTAGACCTTGGCGTTGATTTCAGGCCAGTGGAGACCATCATACAGATCGGAAGTACCAAGAGTGTCTCAAGATTTATGCAGCGCGCGGGGAGGAGTGGGCACTCTCCAGGTGCACTGAGTACGATTTATTTCTTGCCGACGCATGCTCTTGAGTTAGTCGAGTCGGCGGCCTTACGTGCAGCTGTACAAGAGAAGAACGTCGAGCAAAGAATACCCTATATCAGATCCTGGGATGTACTGATTCAATATCTAATGACTCTCGCCGTTTCTGACGGGTTCGACCCAAAAGTGATTTTTGAGGAGGTCGTCAGAACCCACTGTTATAGGAGTATGACACAAGAAGACTGGGATAAGATATTACACTTCTTAGTCTATGGATCTCAGTCGCTAAAGGCCTATGACGAATATGCCAAGGTCATTGTAGAACAGGGTATCTATAAAGTTGTCAATAGACGCATAGCCCAACGCCATCGACTCAGTATCGGCACCATTACAAGTGAGGCAATGCTCCAAGTGAAGTACTTAAGAGGTAAGCGCATAGGAGTGGTGGAGGAATGGTTTGCTTCGCAGCTGAGCGCAGGAGATAGCTTCTGGTTTGCGGGACGATCCTTGGAGTTTGTAAGGCTCAAGGATATGACTTTGCTCGTTAGAAATAGTCAGAAAAAGAATAAGCGTATCCCTTCATATCTCGGCGGACGTATGCCGCTTAGTACCGAGATGTCGTCTGTTCTGAGAAACAAACTCTATGAATATGACACTCTCGATAGGGCACAATTAGATGAGGAACTGATTCAATTGGCGCCGCTTCTAGATTTGCAAAACGCGTTAAGTGTATTGCCATCGGCTTCAGATTTTCTTGTGGAATACATAGAGAGTAAGGAGGGTTATCATTTACTGATGTATCCGTTTGAAGGACGGTTTGTCCACGAGGGTATGGGTGCTCTTATTGCCCAACGACTGGCAAGGAAGATACCCATCTCTTTTTCTATTGGGATGAACGACTATGGCTTTGAACTACTATCAGATAAGAAGATAGATCTATATAAATATCTCACCAAGGATCTTTTCTCATCTAAGGATATTAGCAAGGATATACAAGCTAGTATCAATGCTGCTGAGCTGGCTAGACGCCGATTCAGAGACATCGCGAGGATCTCAGGTCTCATCTTTCAGGGCTTTCCTGGCAAAGCCAAAAAGGACAGGCATCTTCAAGCTTCTTCTTCCTTGCTCTTTGAGGTATTTAAAGATTATGAACCAGAAAATCTCTTATTCTTACAGACTTTTGAAGAGGTAATGACCTTTCAACTAGAAGAGGCTAGAATGGTCAGAGCTCTTGAACGTATACAATCGCAGCAAATTATTATACAATATCTCAAGAGACCTTCTCCTTTGTCTTTTCCTATTATGGTAGACCGACTCAGAGAGAAGATGACCAGCGAAAAGCTAGAAGACCGTATAGCCAAAATGAAAGTAGGGTTGTTATAAGTCTGTCTATACCCACTATTTGCTCTAAGTGTATGTATACGATTCCCAGATATGCCTTTTTAATCCTATCTAAATTATTCTGTAAATCACTATACAGTGGCACCATCTAACGAAAATAAACCTAATATTTTATGACATTTTCGTAGTGGCTAAGCCTTGTTTTATTGTCTATATAGGGTGGGCCTTCCCTGTAAAATAGGAAGCTCTGCCCGTATGTAAAGGAAATCAGTCTTTTACATATGCTGATAATTTTAATAACATTTTGATAGTATATCAAAGTAACTCAAGTTTAATGTTTAACACCCTTCGATTTGGAATCCCCTTTTCCACTAATTCCACCTTTTCCAGAAGCTATTTGACGGTTTTTACGTGTTTGATGATGCTTTTTGTGACTCACCAACAAGCTGATGCGCAAGCAAATTTGGTTTTCTCTCAGGAGAGAGGATTTAGTGATGCCCCATTTAACCTAACTATTACTCCAGAAGATCCCTCTGTTACCATCAGGTACACCTTAGATGGAGAAGAGCCCTCTACGACATTTGGTAGAATCTACAATGGCAGTATACCTATACAGACGACGACAGTCTTGAGAGCTATAGGTTATCTTAATGGAGTAGACACTTCCAAAGTCTATACCCATACGTACCTATTCTTAGACGATGTGATAGAGCAACCAGAGAATATATCTGGATGGCCTAATAACACCTATAGTCTAGGTGGAAGTGGTACTGCTAGACACGATTATGAAATGGATCCGGCTATTGTAAATTCATCTCAATACAGAGCTGATTTGATGCAAGGACTCAGGGATATTCCAAGTATGTCTATCGTAATGCCCCAAGATGATTTCTGGGAAATCTATGATGGCGAAGCGGAGAGAAAAATGTCTGTGGAGTTGCTTTACGCAGATGATGCATCTAAGAACGAGCAAGAAGATGGTGGTATAGAACCCCATAGTCATAATAGATTGAAGAGATCCATGAGATTGTCTTTTAAAGAAGAATATGGCGCCAAGGACTGGGATTCGGATATCTTCAGAAATGCTGCCGTGGGTTCTGAGAGTGCTGCCAAGTCTTTTGATAGAATGGTGCTTAGAGGCGGCAATAACCGTGCTTGGTCAAGAAACTGGAATGAAGATAGGACAGCCTTCACAAGAGATGAATGGTACAGACAATCACAGATCGCAGCTTCTGGTATAGGTTCTCATGGAACTTTTGTGCACTTATATGTCAATGGTTTATACTGGGGTTTATATAATCCAGTGGAGCGCCCTGATGATCATTTCACTTCTGAGTATCTCGGTGGAGAAAATGAAGACTGGTTTGCAATCAGTCACGGAGGAAGTAGAGGGGGCGACAACAGCCGTTATAATTTTTTAGTGAATGATGTCATCAATAGAAACTTATCAAGTAACGCCAATTACGAACTCTTAAAATCCTACTTAGATGTAGATCACTTCAGTGATTATCTTTTGGTAACGTGGATGACGGGAATGACGGATTGGCCTAATAATAACTGGTGGGGAGGTAATAGAAACAACCCTGCTGGTCCTTTTATGCATTTTGGTTGGGATTGTGAATGGGCTTGGGATACATCGAGAGGATCTAGCAATGGTGCTTGGGTGCATCCGGATTTCAGAAGAAACGATACAGGAGGACGTAATGCTGCGCTCATATTTAACAAGGCCAAGAGCAGTGATGAGTTCATGATGTCATTTGTAGATCGTGTATATAAGCTGTGCTTCAATGATGGAGCGATGACAGATGCTAACTCAAGAGAAAGATGGAATGCACTTAATAATGAAATTGAGAATGCGGTAGTGGCAGAGTCAGCACGATGGGGTGACTCACTGGAAGATGGAGAGACGAGGACAAGAGATGAGCACTGGCGAGCTGAGGTCAATAGACTAGACGGATTGATGAATGGAAATGTACAGCGATTGATGAATGCCTTACGTAATGAAGGCTATTATCCATCCATAGATCCACCACTTTTTGAAAACAACAATAGAGCAATAGAAGTCTCGGAAGTTTCGGTTTCCAATGGCTACAGTATCGACTTAGTTAATCCTAATTCCACTGGCGACATCTACTACACGACAAATGGTGTGGACCCACGTCAAGCAGGTGGAAATGTAGATCCATCTGCACAGATTTTTTCTGGAAATGACTTAGTCATCAATGGTTCCACAACCCTATTAGCCAGAGTAAGACAAGGTGGCGTATGGAGTGCCTTGCACTGTCTGAATTTAATTGGAAACGAAGATTTAAGTCCTCTAAAGATTACAGAGATAATGTATAACCCAGGAGACCTTGGACTTGTAGATGGCGATGAGTTTGAGTTTTTGGAAATTAAAAATACCAGCACAAATCGTTCATTAGACCTTAGTGGATTACAGATTACGGATGGCGTAGATTTTGTTTTCCCTACAGGTACAACTATGGGTCCACAGAGCTTTATAGTCCTAGCGGCCAATGCTCAAGCGCTTACAGAAAAATGTCCAGGCGTCAATGTCTTCGGTGAGTATGAAGGCAAGTTAAGTAATGGAGGCGAACGGATAGATTTTGCGACTTTTCAAGGGGATACGATTATCAGAGTAGAGTATGATGATGCGGCACCTTGGGATTCTGCAGCTGATGGAGATGGCTATTCCCTAGTGCCTATTGATGTCAATCCACAAGGCAATCAAGATAATGCCTCTTTGTGGAAATTATCTTTTAACAATACCTGTGGATCACCTGGAGCAGATGATGCTGCAGAAGACGATTGTGAGAACTACTCATTTGAGGCTATAAGCGATTTTAATAACCTCAATGTTGCTGGTTTTGTCCCTGCCTATATAGACAATACACGCGGTGCTCTAGCTGTTAATGCGGCACAATTTCCAGATCAATTTGCAGCGGCCACGCTTACCTTCCAAGGACAAGCTGGTACTTATGACTTTGTGCTGAGCACTATGGCAGAGACAGATGGAGAGAGTACCTACAGGATAGCCATTAATGGCAGTAGACTGTCAGAGACCTTTACTAATCCAGTTATCTTCGGAACAGGAACTCCAGAATATGCAGCCTTTACTAATACCTGGGAGGCCATTAATTTGTCACCGGGCGATCAGATACGCATAGAGTTTAATTCTGCTTCTAACGGTTTAGTAGCTGAAGGAAGTGGTTTCGGATTTGCAAGGGGCAGATGGACAGGTCTAGAATTGATTTGTGGTGATGCAGCAGCTTGCGATGCCAGCCTCATAGGACAAGCTTGTAATGACGGTGATAACTGTACTACAGGTGATAGATATGATGCCAACTGTAATTGTGTAGGTACCTTCCAAGATTCAGATAACGACGGCGTATGTAATGCTGAGGACCAGTGTCCTGCCTTAGATGATAGTCTCATAGGTAGAGCCTGTGATGATGGCAATCCTTGTACAACTAATGATGTCTATACCTCTAACTGTGCTTGTGAAGGAACAATACAGTCAGGAGAGTCAACAGTAGAATTGTCACCTATCGATGATGCCTACCTTCAAGGAACAACTAGATTTAACAACGATATATTGAGAGTTGAGTCAGGCAATAGAGTGTCCTACTTGAAATTTAATGTTCCAAGCAACGGTACAATTCTTAGTGCTCAGTTAGAGTTGACTGTTTCTTCTGACGCAGGTTCTGGTCAGATAATCGCTTCTAGAGGTTCTTCTAATAACTGGACAGAGAACAATTTGTCTACGAGTAACAGACCAAGTGAAGCGATACTCTTAGGGAGTAGAAATAATACATTCTCTGCAGGTCAGTCCTATACTTGGGTGCTAAACACATCACAGATTTCAGCTGGACAGACAACGCTGATCGTTAGACATATAAGTGGTAATGATGTTTCTTTTCAATCTAGTGAAGCGACAAATGCTTCTGTTAGACCTCGATTGATATTGACTTATGCCTCAGGAGGAGGCAGCAGTAACGCAGGTTCAGCCTGCGATGATGGTGATCCTTGTACAATTAATGATACAGTTGATGATAACTGTAATTGTGTAGGTGTATTCCAAGATTCAGATAATGATGGCATCTGTGATGCTGAAGATGATTGTAATGGCAGTCAGGTAGGCCAGGCCTGTAATGACAACGATCCTTGTACAATTAATGATCGATTTGATTCCAATTGTAATTGTGTAGGTGTATTCCAAGATTCAGACAATGATGGCATCTGTGATGCTGAAGACGATTGTAATGGCAGTCAAGTAGGCCAGGCCTGTAATGACAACGATCCTTGTACGGTTAATGATCGATTTGATTCCAATTGTGATTGTGTAGGTGTATTCCAAGATTCAGATAGTGATGGGATTTGTGATGCAGAAGACGATTGCGATAGCAGTCAGGTGGGACGATCTTGTAATGACAACGATCCTTGTACAATCAATGATAGAATAGATAGCGACTGTAATTGTGTAGGTGTATTCCAAGATTCAGATAATGATGGTATCTGTGATGCTGAAGACGATTGTGATAGCAGTCAGATAGGTCAATCTTGTAATGATGGCGATGTATGTACAGTTAATGATAGAATAGATAGTGACTGTAATTGTGTAGGTGTATTCCAAGATTCAGATAATGATGGCATTTGTGATGCTGAAGATGATTGCGATAGCAGTCAGATAGGTCAATCTTGTAATGATGGCGATGTATGTACAGTTAATGATAGAATAGATAGTGACTGTAATTGTGTCGGTGTCTTTGCAGATTCTGACAACGATGGCGTCTGTGATGCTGATGATTTATGTGCTGGATTTGATGATGCTCTCATAGGCACTGCCTGTAATGATGGTGACGCTTGTACGACTGGCGAAATGTGGACAAGTGCTTGTAACTGCGAAGGTGGACAAGTTGTAGATGTAGATAATGATGGATATTGTGCGGCAGAAGATGCTGATGATAATGATCCTTGTGTGCCTGACAATAGTGATAGTCAATGTAATACCAACCCTGACATTGAGTGTTCTGTAATGGCTTCTACTAGCTTTGAAAACGGAAATATGGGTGTCTGGATTGATGGTGGAACCTCAGCTAGATTGCTCAATTCTGCAAGCTTTGCCAATACGGGAAATTCAAGTTTCTATGTTCAAGGTAATGCGGGTGTCGGTTCGAGTTTGTATACAGGAGAATTGGATTTGCAATCTGCTGTCTCTGCAACAATAGAATTCAACTTACTGCCATATGCAGTTGAGTCAGGCGATAGTTTCGTCTTAGAAGTCTCTACAGGAGGTAGTTACACAGTTTAT
This sequence comes from uncultured Saprospiraceae bacterium, assembly GCA_937969415.1. GTDB lineage: Bacteria > Bacteroidota > Bacteroidia > Chitinophagales > Saprospiraceae > RFSX01. Next base: position 24,764 of record CALBWK010000066.1, read on the forward strand.
AGATCTTTCAGTGAAGGAACTGATTTTGACAACCAAACCAGAAAGTCATTTAGAATTAATATATCAGATGTAGATTTTTCAAACGCAACTTCGTTTAGATTAAGATCTACATCTAATGACATAGCAGATTATTTCATCTTCGATGATGTAGTCATTGAGACTTGTGTTGATAGCTCAGATCAAGGTGACACAGGAAATGGTGGTGGTACTACAGACACTGCTTGCCAGGCGTTATCTACAGATGGATTTGAGTCAGGAAATATGGGCATATGGATAGATGGAGGCGCTTCTGCAAGTATATTGTCTAGTGCTTCATTTGCAACGACTGGTAATTATTCTTTCTATGTACAAGGGAATCAAGGTCAAGCGTCTAGTTTATATTCTAGGCCGCAAGATTATTCCAGCTACGAGAGCCTAAATATTGATTTTAGCTATTACGCTTATGCAGTAGAATTTAATGACAGTTTTGTTGTAGAGATTGATAATGGCAACGGCAATTATGCGCAAGTCGCTTCTTTTGTTTTTGGACAAGATTTCCAAAACTTTGATAGAAAGATGGCTTCAGTTGCTGTAACCAATCTTAATTTGTCTAACACTGTTTCCGTTAGAATCAGATCGACAGCCACAGATGTAGCTGATTACTTTATACTAGATGATATCGTCATAGAAGGTTGTGGACAAAAAGATGCCAATTGTACGCCAGGAGCAAGTTGTCAACCTAGTGATGCTTGTTATGTATCAGGACAATATGATGCGAACTGTAACTGCATAGGTAATCAGATAATAGATGCCGATGGTGATGGATACTGTGCAGCAGAAGATACAGACGATAATGACCCTTGTGTACCTGACGGTAGTAGCTGTGGGGGTTCTAGTGAGGACTGTCAAGAGATTTCTAGTGTTGGATTTGAAAATGGAATGTTGGGCATCTGGAATGATGGTGGAGCTTCTGCGAGATTGTTGAATAGTGCTACTTTTTCGCCTTCAGGTAGATATTGTTTCTATGTGCAAGGAAATGATGGCAGTGGTTCTTCGTTGTTTTCTAATGACTTAGACTTATCAGCGAGTACGGCTTTAGAGTTGACCTTCACTTTATTCCCATACAGTATGGAGTCAGGTGATAGATTTCATGTAGAGGTCGATAATGGATCTGGGTACCAGACTTTAAGAACTTATGTTTCGGGAAGTGACTTGGCGAATGAAACTGTTACTACAGAAACATTGACAATTCCGGGTTCAATGTTGTCAGCGTCGACGTCATTGAGATTTAGAGCTGAAGGCAATCAAGCAGCCGACTATGTGATGATAGATGATGTAATCCTTGAGGCTTGTTCTAGTACACTGGTTAATCCAAATGTTGGTATAGAGAATAGAAGTAGCGATGCAGTAGGTGACGAGGCGATTGTGCAGGAGGTTTCAACATCTTTGGATATAGAAAATGTCTATCCTAATCCGGCACAGAGCGAAATGGTTACCGTTGACTTTGTTAGTAGTACTGAGCATGAGGTTGCTGTATTATACGTAGTCGATACTTGGGGCAAAGTTGTGAAAGAAGTTTCATTGGATGTTAAGGCTGGACAGAATGTTGTCAGCTTTGACCCTTCTAGTTTGTCAGCTTCTACGTATTTGATTTACATACAAGCTGAAGGACTGAGAAGTTCTGTGACCAAATTTGTGAAGTTCAATTAAGTATTATAAAATGAGTATGGAGATTTTGCTCCAATAAAGAAAGCGGTCGACTTGTGGATTCAAGTCGACCGTTGTTTTTTCATATGGGTTGGTATGCTTTATTTCTTAGTAAAAGTTTATGCCCACCAACAATCCGTAAGAAAAGCCAGTGGTCTCTCCTTCTTGTAGGTTTACCTTTCTGTATGTCGCTTTCGCCTTTAGGTCGATTATAAAAGAGTCGCTCAGTTTATACAGCTCATAGCCAACAGCGCCTACTATTCCGAGCCCTGAATAATATTTAGTTTCTAAGGGGTCCTTATCTGGGTCAGATATGTCCCAGAAAACTGGGTTGTCTCCGCCTATACCGATGCCACCCAAGATCCATAGCTTGTCTTTTACCCAATACTGTACAGATGGAGCGAGAACACCAAAGTCTCTTTTGCGATCTCTCCCAAATCCGGAATAATCATAAATGGACACATTGGAAGTCAGGAGTACAGCCAGTTTGGGGGTAACTATATAGCCAATTTTTAAGTCTAGAGCCAAGTCAGAAAATTTGCTAGAGTTGTTTGGAAACTTCAATTTGGTGTTGGCTATGCCGAATGATGTGCCTAAGACCAGCCCTCTTCTTTGGGCAGACTCCTGTGAATGGCCGAGTCGGGCAAGTAGAATTAGGCTAGTGATTAGTGCTATAGTTTTTAATCTCATGGGTAATAGTTTTTGTGAATGCGTAATACAGCAGCAAAGTTCTGCCGTATAGCCCACTAAAAAGTTACCCTAGGTTAAATAAACATCATTTGATCTTTCGTCTGATCCTGCTTAGGCTTTGCGTAGAAATGCCTAGGTAGGACGCAATGTCTTTTTGACTGATTCTTTGGACCAGCTCAGGTCGACTCTGTAGTAGCCCGAGATATCTTTCTTCTGCAGTAAGGGTCATCAACTCTATTTGCTTCTGCTCTTTTTCAATGAGTGCTTTTTGATCACCAATGGGAAATAGCAAAGAGCCCATAGGAGTTTGTCTCAGCTTGTCTATGTTGGTTTTACTAATTCTAAGCACTGAAGATTTTTCCAAAGCTTTGATTTCGATAGGAGAGGGTTTGCCGGAAAGGAGTGATAGGTCGTCACCAAAGAAATCATTATCAATCAGTAGGTCCAAGCAGATGTAGTTGTCATTGTTCCAAACAAACGAACCAACAGCACCTTGAATGAGGAAATAGCCGTAGTGTTCTTTTTTATCTGCTTCCTTAATGATGTCCTTTTTTGCGAATTCTACTTGATCACATAGGTCTACAAAATATTTCCAAGCCCCTAGTGGGGCTTCGTAGTATTTGTCAAATGATTTCTTGAGTATTTTTTCTATCATTAAGAGTGGGTTAGTGATTGTGACCGATTGCTTGAAGTGTTTTATATGTTCTGTAAGGAATACCATCTTCGTAAAGTCTCATCTTCTAGATTTAGATTTTATTTTCATAATATCCTTTTCTAGATAGATGTACATTTTTCTTCATTCAATATGTGCCATAACGTCATGGTGGTATGTGACGTACGACGAAGGAGTATGTCATCATCACCGCCTGTTATCTACCGGCCTTCCTTTTTATGTTTGCAATTATGTTCATTTTGGGGCTAGCTGACACGGTCTCTGAAGCTCGTATAATCACCAAGGATTTTTTTGTACCTAAATGAACAACCTGGTCTTAAATTATTTTATTTCCGCTTCACCATATAAGTCAAGAGTACTACCGTACTCCTGACTTATAAACTCTATATTATCTAATCCATGCTTAGATTTAAAGATCATATCCTTACAAATAAGCATAGCCTCATTAATAAATTGATCCGTCAAGATTGAAAAATTTTCCAATAAAATACTCTTTCCTCCAGCAGTTGAGATAAAGTTTGATGTACAATTTTGAATATATATCTCACTCTTTGGAGATATTATACTCACACTTTTATCGATGACTAGGGGAATGGAAGTAAGAATTATAGTGTCCATTTCCAGAGTTTCGCTGATATTGATAGTATCTCCATCAACTGCACATGCCAAAGCAGAACGAAGAGAACCTATACCATCATCTTTATCCGTATGGACAGTCAGTGTGCAATCCTTTATTTTTTTGCCAAGCACTTCTATTTCTGCAAACTTTAGCATATTCGTACCTGCGGCTTGAATCCTAATATATTGCCCTACGGCTTCTAGGCTATCAACAGAAAATTTTCTTTTAATAACCGGATCACTTTTGTGAAAGGTGTAATCAGATATCTCTTGTGATGAAGCCAGTGATGTACCTGTAAATGGTTCATCGCTGATCATTACATAAAAGTCATCGAAATGAACAGAATTTGTCTCTATATCAGGTCCATTTATTTCTACAGTATTCCAAATATCAATAAACTCAATTTGACTAAGGCTTCCAAGATCTATGTCAAAATAAGGTTCCAATTCGACTTCTGTTTGAGAAAAACTACCTATTGGCACTAATCCAAATTGATAATAATTCACTCCTATCCTGCCATTATTATTACCGTCTAACGCTTTATGTGCTGATGCATCTATCAAAGAGTCTTGATAAATAATATTGGGTTGAGTTGTGCTTTGACTAACTACTGCTTTTCTACTTAAAAGTTGTAAAGTAGCGTTAAAATTTTCTTCAGGTTCTTCGATTGCAGTAGCATATATTCCAGATGTTGGAGCATTAAGTATATTAATCCGAATAGGAAAAGGTTTATACTCCCACGTCAACCGATCTGGTACATACTCATTGATAATGAAGTATAAATCATCGGTGCCTGGATATTTATACACTCCATTTTCTGTCAAATATTCTTCAAATTTTGCTTGAGAGGCAAATTCATATATTCGTTGTGGATATCCTACCCTCAAACTCCCTTGTGCTGGAGCTTGGAATATGCCCATGTCATAGGAGCCGAGTTGATCATTGATAATTCCATCCGTTTCAAATCTGAAATCTTGAGTAGCTACATCAACTACCATCTCAGTAGAGTCAAGGATGGTAAAAGTTAAGGGTCTATGAGCAAACTCGCTCTTTGACATATGGATAGGGTTATCATTGTGCTCAATATAGGAGGCTGTTGTATTGGGATCATCAAAAGAGATTTCATACATCTCATTGACATTGTCCGTTGTAAGATCTAAAAAGACCCATGGACTTATACCGTTATTCCTAGTTTTTAATGAACCGTCATTATTCTCGACTAGCTTTGATACTGTTACTCCATACTTGAGATCCACCATTTTTATATTGTCAAACACATGATTGAAACTATGTTTCCATAAGTACATACCTTTTGACGTTAAGGGGTCTTTTCCAGATAAATATACATCTCTAAAGGAATAATCAGCTTGATATGTCAAGGATAAGCATTGCACGCCACCCCAAACTATATACCCATCAAAGACAGATCTCGATTCGTGATTGAGTCCCATCTCCCTTTCTATAGATCTAAGACCTTGATTCACCCAAATAGTAGTTGTATTGTTGAGTATTAGAGCTGGCTCAGTGGTAATTATGCCGTCTCCTTCTATGCTATACCCACTCTGATGTAATGGGAATTGGTCAAACTGAAATCCTTCTCTGACATTGGAAAGTGCTATAGGATCTACTCTATCTGTTCCTGTTTTAACTGGTGATAAATTGAAGACACCTACACCCCACGTAGCATCAGCAATTACATTATCATTACAGACCACACTTCTTCCCCTCATACCGAGTCCTTGACCTCCGAACAGGTAATCATTATGAGCTAATGCTGAGTAATAAAAATCAGTAGTATGCCCTTTGCTGATATCTACTACAAGATTATTGTTCCATTCGCCTATCTCACCTCCAGATTCAGAAACTATACCAGCTCCTGTCACTTCATACACTACATTATCGCTAATATCTGCATACGAGTGATGTTGGGTTATCCCCCAGCCAATATTGCCCCAGACGACATTACCACTGACAATTGCTTTGTTAGTAGAAGTATCTATACCAGTACGATGGAGATGAATGCTATATCTTCCTCTTCTATTGGTAATTTCATCGATTGGGTTATTCTCTAGTTCTACGCATTCTTGACCAAGAGCCGAAATTTTGCTCTTAAAGGTTGGCGGTTCGAGCCATTGTTTCCATCTAAAATCATCCAACAACTCAGATTTATTAGTACGGCCCATATCTCTAAATAAGGCATTCTTGATCTGTATCATACTGTCATTATGCATGGCCATGAAATGTGCTCTATTAGTTAATGATGGATTGAATGATTTAAATTCTATATTTCTTGTAAGGTTACCTGCATAACAATGTAGCGTATCATTTGGAGTTCCTATGTGGTTTTTATTTAAATTATTCACGGTAGTAATGTCAGCTCCATTAATTGTAGCAATTGCTTTTGCATCATTACCTCTAGACGCAGTCCCTACATTTCCATCCATCGTTACTAAAAGTGTATCTCCTACAAACCATCCACTTGGAGTACTTGCAAGAGTCACATTTTTTTGCCCTTTAGGAGCATCTGCACCTAACTTAACTTTCGCTGTCTTTGCGTAACCATCAATAACGACTTGACCCATAGATACGAATCCAAGTGTTAATTGCTGAGGATCCCATCCATATCTGCCTAACACTCCAAATCCATCATCAATGATTGTCGTATCACCAGTTTGAACATAGTTGCCTCCAGCAATTGCTTCTTGATAGCTATTATACCTTCTATTGCCGATAAGCTCTCGTTCTACTTTACTAACAATAGCTCCATCTGAGTAATGATCTTTTGCAGCTTGACTCCATGTGATAGTACTGTCAATATGTGTCTCTATATCAAATGGCTTAAAAAGGAGTTGGATTTTTTTAACATGATTTGTATTTGATACAATTTGAGTAATGGAGCTCATCATCCCGATATAAGTATCTGTAATGAGCAACGTAGTATCGGATGTTGTGTTTTCTTCAATAGTTAGCGTGCCTTCATTCTTTATGGCGAAGATATGTGTGGTGTCAAGAGATGAATATGTCATTTCGATATTCTGCGGTATATGTACTATTGCACCAAATGTTGGAATTGTGCCAGTATCCCAATTACTACCATTGAACCAATCTCCATTAGTAATAGCCGTATGAGTTACCGTGTTATTAGGTATCAAACCATTTAATGATTGACCACTTAAATTGGTAAAGAAGACTAAAAGAGATAGGATAAAAAAAACTAGTTTCATAATTTATTTTAGTTACTTATTTAAAAATAGAGAAATCTAAGAACAGATTCCGCCTCTTTCCATCTAAAAATCCACTTAACAGTAAGACAAAGTACGCCTACTGTCTTCCGTCTATCCTACTCCCCAGCCCCCTCAGACACCACCGCCTGACACTCCTCCAAAAACCCTGAAGCCAAATCCCAATACGCCTTTCCACCTACAGCCCATACATTATCATGCCCTGCCCCCTCTACAATATGAAATTTCTTGTCAGTACTGCCTAGAACTTCGTAGTTAACGTGCCCGTGTTGTATGTCGATTTTTTCATCAGCATCGCCGTGCACGAGTAGGATGGGTTGTTCGATTAGATGTGCTATGGTTTTAGGGCTGGCGGCTTCTTCGGTAAATTCTGCGATGTCACAAGCTCGTGCGCTGAGGTAATTGGCCATTGTCTCAAACTCAAAGCCGATGTAGTCTTCTTGGTAGGCGAGGACTATTGTTGAGAAATCTGAGAATGTACTCTCTACAATACCGTAAAGGATTCTGTTGTCGTGCGCCATCACTTGTAAGGCAACAGCACCCCCGAGGGAGTGTCCCCAGATGGCTAAGTTGTCTGAACATTGGCCTTGGGCTATAAGCGTGTCGATAATAAGTTGGATATCGCGATGTTCTTTGACGCCGAAGGTGCAAAAGTCTCCACTACTGGTGCCGTGTGATCGTAGATTGACCGCTATGGTCTGATAACCTAGAGCATTGAGTTGGGGTACGATGCGATCATAATGTCTGTAATTGCCTGCTATGCCGTGGAGCAGTATAATAGAGCCTGTTCTCGGTGTAGACGGTTCGACGATATGCGCTGTGATGTCTAGGCCCTCATATCCTTTGAAGGTTGTCAGTTGATCTTGCTTAGGTTTGACATGAGGTGCTGGACGGAATAGTTTTCTGCCCACTTGCAGGACAGGGTTGTTCATTTCTATGACAAACCTGGGCAACATAAGGTAAAAGAAGAGAAAGAGGGCTAAGCAGAATACGCCTGCACCTATTTTCTTAATCATAGTTGTTCTATTGGAATTATGAATCCTCGAATCCTTAGCGTAATAACTAAAGATTCGAGGATTTAATTACTTATAGCTTAAATTCTATCCCCTGCGCAAGAGG